>DASZDV010000360.1:0-10775 GCA_035941575.1 Pyrinomonadaceae bacterium | reverse complement strand
ATCGCATGCAGCGTGTGTCGCCGATGGCCACGTCGCCGCACGATCCGGACGTGCTCTATTACGGCTCTCAATATGTTCATCGCACTCGCGATAAAGGAGTCACGTGGGAAAAGATCTCGCCGGATCTGACTGCGCATCCCGAGTGTTGCCAGGGCGTCAGTGGCGAACCGATCACGCGCGACGTTACGGGCGAAGAGTTCTACAGTACGTTGTACGCGATCACAGAATCACCGCTCGAGAAAGGCGTCATTTGGACGGGAGCGAATGACGGGCCGTTCTATGTCACTCGCGACAACGGAAAAAACTGGACAAACGTGACCCCGAGAGATCTGCCGCCGGGCGGACGCGTGCAATACATCGAGGCCTCGCCACACCGCAAAGGTTCCGCTTATTACGCCGTCTATCGCTGGCTGCTCGGCGATTACCAACCATACATTTATCGCACCGACGATTACGGCAAAACCTGGACGAGATTGACTGACGGAAAGAACGGCATTCCGGCGGATTGGCCCACGCGGGTTGTGCGCGAAGATCCTGATCGACAGGGACTGCTCTACGCCGGCACTGAGTTTGGCATGTTCATCTCTTTTGATAACGGCACGCACTGGCAACCGTTTCAACTTAACTTGCCAAACGTGCCGGTAACAGACATTAAAGTGCATCACAAAGACCTGATCGTCTCGACGCAGGGGCGGGCGATCTGGATTCTCGACAACGTCAGTTCGCTGCATCAACTCCCTGTGACTGCTAAGCCTTCGGAGATCACTCTCTTCAAGCCGCGTGATGGATATCGTACGCGTGTTGGACCAATGAATCTTGGCCCCGCTGTTGATTATTACCTGCCAGCCGCGGCTACTGATGCAGTCGTGATCGAAATTCTGGACGCTAAAGGTACGTTAATTAATTCGTATAGCAGTGAGACGTCCCCGGCGCGCGGTGGCCGCGGCAACACAGGAGCCGCGATGCCCGGTGTTGGTGGCGCCGGCCCTGAATCGCAACCCGCAGATCCTGATGCGGCGCCGGTGCGTCGCGCGACGCCACCGCCGCGGGTTACCAAAGTTGCGGGAATGAACCGCTTCGTCTGGGACGTGCGCAATCAGTCGGGAGTGACGTTGCCGCCTGGACAGTTTCAAGTACGACTA
This sequence comes from Pyrinomonadaceae bacterium, assembly GCA_035941575.1. Classification (GTDB taxonomy): domain Bacteria; phylum Acidobacteriota; class Blastocatellia; order Pyrinomonadales; family Pyrinomonadaceae; genus PSRF01. The sequence continues at coordinate 9,633 of DASZDV010000360.1, read as the reverse complement.
AAAGCGGGCGCGGTGACGTTGACTCAACCCTTGACTGTGTTGATAGATCCGCGGGTTGCGGCTGATGGTGTCACGCTTGCGGATCTGCAAGAACAGTTTGAGCACAACATGCGGATGCGAGCGCTCGTAAACGACGTGAACCAACTTGTGACGCGCGTTCGTGAAGCACAAAACAAATTGCGGAACGCCAACAACGGCGCTGACGGATCGACTTTAACTGCGCTGAATGAGATTGCGGCAAAGTTGATGACCGAGCCGGTGCGGTACGGAAAACCTGGTATCCAGGCGCACATCACCTATCTAGCCGGCATGACCGCTAACGTCGATCAAAAGATCGGGCGCGACGCGATACAACGGTACGAAGTACTCAAGCGAGAACTCGACACGTTACGGGCTGAAGCCGATCGCGTCCTTTTGCGATCTCAAAACTAAACCATGCAGCGTATTGTTTCGTTCCTTCCTTCCGCGACTGAAATTGCCTGCGCGCTAGGTCTGTTTGATTCCATCGTCGGCATTACGCATGAGTGCGATTATCCGGCGGAGGTCAGGAAGAAACCGGTCGTAGTGCGGAACGTCTTGCCGATTGAGCAAATGAGCCAGGGCGAGATCGATCGCGCGGTGGCCGAGCGTATGCGGCAGGGACAGAGTCTTTATCAAATAGACGAAGAACTGCTGCGAACACTTTCGCCTGATCTGATCCTGACGCAGGATCTTTGCCAGGTTTGTGCGCCGTCGGGGAACGAAGTCTCGCAGGTAATTAAAGCTCTTCCGCACACGCCGCAGATTCTCTGGCTCACGCCCCAATCGCTTGACGAGATCTTCAACAATGTGCGCGAACTCGGCGCGGCGACTGGCCGCGAAAAAGAGGCCGCGGCGCTCGTTAAGGACTGTGAGGCACGGCTCGCGCAGTTGGCCCAACGCGTTGAGGGTATCGCGGATCGGCCACGAGTGTTTTGTATGGAATGGCTCGACCCGGTTTTTGCGAGCGGTCATTGGGTACCGGAGTTGGTGAAGCTCGCCGGCGGCATTGACGAATTAGGGCGCGAACGTGGCGAGTCGGTGCGCGTGTCGTGGGAGCAGGTTGTCGAATGGGCGCCCGAGGTGCTCGTGATCATGCCGTGCGGTTTCAACTTGCAACAGACGATGAAACAGATATGGAGCGTGTTTGGGCGTTCGAACTCGGATTCAGCGCGGTGGTTTTTTCAGCTGCCCGCAGTGCAAAACGGCCGCGTCTATGCTGTGGATGCAAACTCGTTCTTCGCGCGGCCTGGTCCGCGTGTGGTTGAAGGCGCGGAACTGCTGGCGCGTTTGATTCATCCTTCGTTATTCGACGGCGAACCAACGCCACCTGTGTTCGCTGAGGCTTATAAAACAGTTGACGTCAATTTGTTGAAAGGCGCGCTTGAGGAGAACAAGGATTACTACTTCGAAGGCAACGCGATGGTCTTCACCAGCAGCTATCTACAACGCCGCGGTTACTGCTGCGGCAGCGGCTGCCGCCACTGCCCGTATCCATGAACCAGGGCCATTTTTGGGCCAAATTCCTTTGCCCTTTCGCACTGGTTCCAGTACGACGAGTTGACATCGCTAAGGGACCCAACAGACAATAAACTCGGAATTGACCCCGGACCGAATTGTCACCGTATGGTGTGCGTTCCCGTAAGGGATAGGGCCGGGGTTTTTATTTTGGCCAAAACTGTACATAAATCTCGCGGTGCTTGCTTATGTCTCGGCAGTCCCTCGAATCCTTCTTTCCACTATAGAATCGCGCAATCGACCCTACGACCATATCAGCGAGTTGAAGCAGGTTATTCCTATCTGAGTCCTCGGTCTTGACCTTCTTGATCAGGCACTTCCCATAGTCATCCTTCAGTCGCCGTAGCAGATAGTTCTTTAATTGACGTCTAAAGTCTCTCGAGCCACTGCCGTCAACAATTACAGTCGCATTGCTTAATAGGGGTTTTGCGTTTTCAAAGATGAGTCCACACGCGTATTTGTAGAACGAGTCTTTGAATTGAAATCCGGGCCCGGTCAACTTTGCCTTGTTAATGACAATGCCGAAATAGAAAAAGTCGTAGGACGCGATGGCTGAAAGAAACAATCTACGATGCGCTGGTCTCATGTTTGAAAAATGAAACTCAAAGTTCTCCGACAGTCCTTGCTCCTTTCTTAACAAAGCTATCCGATCATCTGCAGCCTGGGCTTCGTCGCGATCATCAAAGGCTACGAGTGCGACAATGAAGTACTTTGACGAGCCCAGGCCAATCTTCAAACCTGGATCGCCAGATTCATCAATGAACAGCAACAACGGTTAGACTCCCACGCATATACGCCGCGCTACATGAGTAGTGAGGTAGCGCATGAAGATAGCGTTTCACTAGGACCAGATGACTCGCCCACTCGGCACGTCGTAATCTGGTAGGGGGTGAGAACGGTCGATTGTTCCCGTTCGTCTTTGGTGAGTCAAAGACGGTGTCACGGCTAGCTCGCTGTACAACCTAATCAGCCCGCCAATATACTACGCGCACTGCGTACTCTCTCGGCGTCGCTCGATGTCCGCAAAACCAATAGATTGGAACAGCAAAACATGCACTACTTCATCGCTCGCAGCCTGGTGCTGCTCTTCGCCATCGCTATGATCGCTTCGAACCTGTCGACTGCCAACACCGCAACAACGACTCAAACGGTTGACAACCCGTTGCTGCTGAAATGGGAAGGACCGTACGGCGGTGTGCCGCCCTTTGACCGCGTGCAGGTTGCGCTTTTCAAGCCGGCACTCGAAGCAGCAATGGCGGAAGAACTCGCCGAGATCGATCGCATTGCGGCTAATCCGGCCGCGCCTGATTTCGAGAACACGATCGCCGCGCTCGAACGCAGCGGCCGCACGCTCGGTCGTGTGACGACTCTATATGGCATTTGGGGCGCAACGATGGCGACACCGGAATTTCAGGCGGTCCAGCGCGAAATGGCGCCGCGTCTTGCCGCGTACGAGGACAAGATCACGCAGAACGAAGCGCTCTTTAAGCGGATCGACGCGGTCTACAACTCGCCCGCGAAATCTAAACTGAAGCCCGAGCAGCAGCGCGTGACGTGGCTTTACTACACCAACTTCGTTCGCGCAGGCGCGCGGTTGAGTGCCGAACCAAAGACGCGTCTCTCGCAAATCAACCAACAACTCGCCGGCCTCTTCACGAAGTTCAGTCAAAACGTGCTCGCCGAAGAGACCGATCAATTCATCGTGCTCAAGAGCGAAGATGAACTTGCGGGACTGCCGCAATCCATTCGCGACGCCGCTGCCGCTGCCGCGGAGAGCAAGAAGCAACCCGGCACGTGGGTCATCATGAACACGCGCTCATCCATTGATCCTTTTCTGACCTATTCCGATCGACGCGACCTGCGCGAAAAAGCGTGGCGCATGTTTGTCAACAGAGGCGATAACGGCGGCGAACACGACAACAACGCCATCATCACTGAAATTCTCCAACTGCGAGCCGAGCGCGCGAAACTGCTCGGATACAAAACGCACGCACACTGGCGTCTCGAAAACTCGATGGCCAAAACTCCCGAACGCGCCATGGAACTGATGGAAGCTGTTTGGAAACCCGCGGTCGCGCGCGTGCATGAAGAAGTTGCCGACATGCAGGCGCTTGCCGATAAGGAAGGGGCGAAGGTCAAGATTGAGCCTTGGGACTATCGCTACTACATGGAGAAAGTGCGCAAGGCCAAATTCGATTTGGACCAGAACGAGATTAAGCCGTATTTGCAGCTCGAGAAGTTGCGCGAAGGAATCTTCTGGGTCGCAGGCGAACTCTTCAACTTCAACTTCACGCTGGTCACGAACGTGCCGGTGGCCCACCCTGATATTCGCGTCTGGGAAGTTACCGACAAGACGACGAAGCGTCACATCGGTTTATGGTATTTCGATCCATACGCTCGCGCGGGCAAACGTTCCGGAGCGTGGATGAATGCTTACCGCAGTCAGGAACGAATCGACGGCGAGATCACGACGATCGTTTCGAACAACGCAAACTTCGTCAAAGGCAAGCCGGGTGAGCCTGTGCTCATTTCGTGGGACGACGCGACGACGATGTTTCATGAGTTTGGCCATGCGTTGCACGGCTTGAATTCAAACGTCACGTACCCGTCGGTTGCTGGAACTGCTGTGCCGCGTGATTACGTCGAGTTTCCGTCGCAATTGCTCGAGCACTGGCTCTCGACGCCGGAAGTGCTTCAGCGTTTCGCGCTTCATTATCAAACCAGCAAACCGATTCCGCAGGAACTGGTTGACAAGATAAAGCGTTCAGCAACGTTCAATCAGGGCTTTGCGACGGTTGAATACTTGTCTGCCGCACTGGTTGACATGAAGTTGCACCTGGCAGGCGATCAGAAGATCGATCCCGATACTTTCGAGCGCGAGACGCTCGCGCAACTCGGCATGCCGAAAGAGATCGTCATGCGTCATCGCACGCCGCACTTTCTCCACGTCTTCGCAGGTGATTCGTACTCGGCGGGGTACTACAGTTACCTGTGGTCCGACGTGATCACGGCTGATGCATTCGGTGCGTTTGTCGAAGGCAAAGGCCCGTACGATCGCGCTGTTGCGGAGCGGTTGCGGAAGTTTGTGTTCTCGGTGGGCAACACTGTGGATCCGGCGGACGCGTATCGTTCCTTCCGCGGGCGCGATCCGAGGATTGACGCGTTGATGAAGAAGCGCGGTTTCTCGCCGAAGTCTTAAGGACGCCGAAGGCTCAGAAGCAGGTGGCCAGGGGTAACGCGCGGCGCGTTTCCCCTGGGATTTAAGAATAAATTAAAAACCTAATCTCTTCGCCCGCCCATGAAGCGCAACAGGAAGAAGAAGAGGTTGATAAAGTCGAGATAAAGCGACAGCGCGCCAACCACCGCGTAAGCACCGACGCGGCCGTCAGGCAGAGCAACCGCCATCTGCTTCAATCGCTGCGCGTCCCATGCTGTCAGACCCGTAAACACGATCACACCGACAACAGAGATCACAAACTGCAACGCGCTGTTCTGCCAGAACAGGCCAACGACTGAAGCGATAATCAAACCGATCAGTCCCATGAACATGAACTGACCGACGCCCGCAAGGCTCTTCCGCGTGAAAGTGCCGAAGAGTGCGAGTGCGCCGAACATTCCCGCTGTCACCACGAACGTGGAAAATATCGAGGTTGCGGTGTAAATCAGCAGGATAACCGACGTAGTTATTCCGACCGTCGCTGAATAAACCATGAACAGCGCGGCCGCAGTCACCGGCGATATCTTTTCAACTCTGATCGACAGGTAGAACACCAGGCCAAGCTGGCCCAAAACTAAAATCCAGAACAATACTCGATTAAGGATGAACGTCTCTATCAGAAGCGGGGAGGACGCAACCACGAATGCGGTTCCCGCCGTGATCAACAGCCCCAAAAACATCCAGCCATAAACTTTACTAAGAAACCCGGTGACGCGAGCGTCGCGCGCGTCAACGGCAATAGACGAAGGTTGATTCCAGCTCATTTAGTGCTCCTTGTTAATTCTGGCCACATTATATCGCAAGGCCCGGAACTTTGTTGTTGACACAGCCCACAGCGAGCAGGAATTATCAGAGATCGAGTGGTTGAGATCGCGAAACGTCAGGAGGAACCATGATCATTAGAAGCCTTATGCTAGTAGTTGTCAGCCTGGTCTTTGCCTCCACGGCGATGGCTCAGTTTGTACCGCAGAATCGGTTGACCGATGCTGCGGCGGCGCTGTCGCGTGATGCAGAAGACTTCGCCAACGCACATTACAACAACTACACAAACACGCTTCGCATCGGCCGCAACGAAGTGGAAACAATGATGCTGGCGCATCAGTTTGGCGCGTCCGCCCGAATCTTCTATCGCATGGTCGTCGATCGACGTCGCAACGAGGAGCTGCGCGTTGCATTTGACGTTCTGCAAAATCTCGCGCGTTCGTTCGACCGCAACAACATTCAACGAGACAACTGGTCCAACGTGCAACGATCGTTGTCGAATGTAGCCCGTGAACTCAATTACGGTTCGCAGAACGATGGACCATTTCCGCCGGATACTGGCGGTGGCCGCGGTGGGCGCATGACGTGGAAAGGTCGCGTTGATGATGACGTGCGGATCATCATTCGCGGTGGGACGGCTGAAGTACAAACCATCGGCGGCAGCCCGTACTACGACGGACAACCTAACTTCACCGCTTCTTTGCCGCCGCGACGGGTGAACGTCAGGCTTACCAACAAGAGAGGGAGGGGCGAGATCTACATTGAGGAACAACCAACGCGCGAAAACAACTTCGCGGTGGTTGTGCGCATTAAGGATCCGCGCGGCGGCGCTTCGGATTATGAGTTTGAATTAACATGGTAGGACAGATTTAGTTAAGCAAGATCTCATCCGCGAAGATCCATGTGTTCTTGCCTGAGTTGAGGGCGCGCAGGCGGACAAAGCGCGCGTTCTGCGGCGGGATGCTTTGCAGCAAGTCGCGAATGCCCGCGTCGTCTGTTTGCTGGTTAATAATCGACGCCACGGGCGTGAAGGTCTTTCCGTCAATGGAAACTTCGAAATCAACGCGGCGCGGGAACCAAATCCAGGAACCAATATCCTGGAGAAAGCTCGCACCGACCCTCGAGATACTTTGAACCTTCCCTAAGTCAACTGTGGCGACAAGATCTTTCTCCCAGTAACCCTGCCACGCGCCGCCACTCCAGTTCGTTGTTCCTCGAATCCCGTCGATCAAAGCAGAGTCGCCGCCGGCGGCATATTGTGAGCTGTACTTTGCAAGCAGCGTGATGGTCCAATCGTGAGGTACGCGATGAAACTTAGCGGTCACTACGAAACTCCGATTACCATCACGATCAAAAGCACGCGCCCTGACAACCGTGTCGCGATCGATCACGAACGGCTTGCCATACCGAGTGGATTCCAACGTCGGTTCCGAACCATCCGTGGTGTAGTGAACAGACAACAAAGGCGCAAAACTTTGAACCGCGATCCGAAGTTGATTCTTGAAGGTCTTTGGTGCTGCGACCACGGGGACAGGGATCATCTTAAATCCGGCGATCTCCGCCACAGGCTCGCGTCCAGATCCCACACCCCACAGGCGATTCGGCTGCGACCCCATTCGCAAGATCAGTTCACCGCCCGCCATCAAATCCCGATGTTCCAGATACGACTTCGAATACGGTTTACCGTTCAACGTCGCTAACTGAACGTAAACAGCTCGATCCGAAACTCGCTCAGTTCTCACAACAAACGTCTTTCCATTCTCAAGCCTGAATCGCACCTCGGGAAACAACGGAGATCCGATGGCATAAATGGACGAACCAGGCGTAACTGGGTAAAACCCGGCCGCACTAAACACATACCACGCAGACATCTGACCACAATCTTCATTGCCAATGAGCCCGTCGGGCGTGGCTTTATAAAACTGGTCCATGATCTGCCGCACGCGAAACTGTGTCTTCCACGGTTCGCCTGCGTAGTTGTAAAGATACGCCATGTGATGACTCGGCTCGTTGCCATGCGCGTATTGCCCGATTAGACCTGTGATGTCTACCTGTTCGCGCCCCGTCGTCCGGCTTTCCGATGCAAACAACTGATCGAGCTTGTTTAGGAACCGACGCCGCCCACCCATCAACTGCATCAATCCGCTAATATCCTGCGGCACGAAAAACGTGTACTGCCACGAATTTGCTTCCGTAAATGCAAGAGTCACCTCGCGCGGATCGAACGGTTCGACCCACCCGCCATTGCTACGCGGCCGCATAAAACCGGAAACGGGATCGAAAACGTTCTTGTAGGACTGAGCGCGCGTGAGATACCGCCGGTAATCGTCAGTGCGCCCAAGCATTCGCGCGACTCGCGCGATGCACCAGTCGTCGTATGCATACTCGAGCACCTTGGAGACTGACTCTCGGTCGTCCTCCATCGCGATGAATCCATTGTCGATGTAGAAACCGAGTCCGCGGTGCTGCCTCAGTTCCGCGCTATGCTTCATTGCCGTGAAGGCCTTTTCGAGATCGAACCCGTCAATCCCCTTCGCCGCAGCGTCAGCAATTACCGAAACAGCGTGATATCCAATCATCGTGTCGGTTTCATTGCCGGCGAGTTCCCACACAGGCAGGCGTCCGCCTTGCTCATACTGGACCAGGAAGGTCTTGATAAAATCGCGCGTACGTTTTTGATCGATGATCGCATACAGCGGATGCGCCGCGCGAAAAGTGTCCCACAAAGAAAAGACTGTATGGTTTGAGAAGTCTTTGCCGGCCGTGTGGATGTTCAGATCTCGACCGCGATAACGCCCGTCAACATCGATGAAGAGGTTGGGCGCGGCCATCGCGTGATACAAAGCAGTATAAAAATTGGTGAGCTGCGCTTTGCTGCCGCCGCCAACGGCGATCTTGTTCAGTTCTTCGTTCCACGCCGCTGCCGCTTCGCCTTTCACCTGCTCAAAACTCTTGTGGGCCAACTCGGCGGCGAGGTTTAGCCATGCGCCGTTTGTATCAACGGGGGAAATCCCGACTTTCACCAACACCTGCTGCGCGACCAACGCGTTGAAGCGAAAGTAAGCCTTCAGATTCTTGCCGCGCGCCTCTTGCACGTTTGGAACAAGTTTGTCGTCGACCGCGATCCCGTAACCAATAAACGGGTGAGAAAACTCCATCGTGAAGTAGACGATCTGGTTCTTCGCCCATGCTTGCGATCGGCGCCAGCCGACGATCGTGTTGCGGCCCGTGACTCGCAGTCCCGAATCCAGAACTTTGTCGCGATGAGTGAGGTCGATAATGATGTTTGCTTCGCTCGTTGAGGGGAAGGAGTAACGATGTAAGCCGGCGCGCGGTGTTGCCGTGAGTTCGGCAAAAATGTCGTCGTCATCAAGGCGCACCGAGTAGTAGCCGGGCGACGCTCTTTCATTTCGATGCTGAAAATGGGAAGCGTAGCCCTTCTCGGGCGAACCGTTCTGCAACGCATTCAGAAAGACTCCGCCCACCGTCGGCATTAAGAGAACGTCGCCGTAATCGGAGATGCCCGTACCGCTGAGATGCGTGTGACTGAAACCGTAAATGATCGAATCGGAGTAATGGTAACCTGAGCAACCGTCCCAGCCCGTAAGTCGAGTGTCAGGGCTGAGTTGGACCATGCCAAACGGACGTGTGGCTCCGGGAAAGGTGTGGCCGTGTCCGGCAGTGCCGATGAAAGGATCGACGTAACGAGTGAGATCCTGCTGCGCCACAATTCGCGCGGGCAAAAGCAGCAACAGGCAAACTATGAGGACGTACTTCACTGCGTAGTCGCGAGGGCGTGTATGAGCCGTTCCAACGCTTGGAGATCTCGCAGATCCAACACTTCCACCGGCGAGTGGCTGTATCGACCCGGCCACGACAAGCTGACGTGCACTGCGCCAAAACGAACAAACTGGGAACCGTCCGTGCCACCATTTGTCGCGCCGACTTGCAGCGGAATGGCATGAGACTTTGCGATTGAAACGATTCGCTCGATCTCCGCGGGTGACGCGACGGCCGAGCTGTCGAGTCCGCGAATGACAGCGCCCTTGCCCAAAGGCGCATAGGCAAACCGCGTTGTTTCAGCAGGTGAGTCTGAAGAGACAAAGGTGTCAATACTA
>DASZDV010000359.1:0-2900 GCA_035941575.1 Pyrinomonadaceae bacterium | reverse complement strand
TCGACTTCACTAGGTTTTGGAGCCGCCGCAGCGTCGCTGCCGATGCTGACCCAGGGAAACTTGAGCGCAGTGGCAATGTCCTGCTCGCTCATCATGTGATAGATGGCGAGCGTTCGCCCGGTGCCTTGCGCAACGATGTCGAAAGCAGCGTCGGCCGGTTCCTTGCGCCACTCCTTCGCGATCTGCGCGAGTGTTTTTCCTTCGAATCGTGCGTTCTCTTTGTTCCGCGCGTTGATCAGAACGATCCGGTTCCAACCACCCGCTGCTTCAACGATGTTCCACCAACCGGGCGCGCCGGTTCGAATCTGTTTCTTCAGCAACTTTCGCGTCGTCGGATCTTTTAACCGCTCGAGCAGCTTCGCGTATCCGCCTTCAAAGGCCCACGAAGGAATCACAGCTTCGAGTCCGGTCCCGCCGGCAGTGTAGACGTACATGTCAGCCGCAACGTCGACACCCCGCATGCGCGCTTCATGGATTCGTTGTCCCGCCTGGCGCATCAACGTCCCCCAGCCGGGTTGATAAGCAGCTTTGAGATGAAAGATCTCGACCGGCAACCCTCCTTTTTCGCCGATCGTGATCGCTTCATCAATCGATTGGACCAGCTCTTTGCCTTCACCGCGGATATGGCTGGCGTAGATCCCGCCGTACTGTCCGGCGACCTTCGCCATCTCAATCAGTTCTTCTGTTTTGCTGTAACTCGAGGGTGGGTAGATCAGTGCTGTCGTCATGCCCATCACACCGGCTTTCATCGCCGTGGCCATGATCGCTTTCATTCGTTCCAACTCTTCAACCGTGGGCGCACGAGCTTCCTGACCAAGGATAGCGATGCGCGCTTGCGTTTCGGAAAAGTAGGTTCCGAAATTCATGCTGATGCCGCGCTTCTCGAGATCCGCAAAGTAGTCAGGAATCTTGTCGGCGGTAACAGGCGTGCCGCCTTCGCCGCCGATGCCCGTCGTCACGCCCATCAACAACTTGTTTTCCGCAAGCCCGTTTCGCAGCAAGGCAGAACCTGACTGATCCATCATGTCGATCCAGCCCGGCGTGACGTACTTGCCGCGCGCGTCGATTTCGCGTACGCCGCGCCCTTCGACTCGGCCCACGCGCACGAAGCGTCCGTCCTTGATGGCTACGTCGGCGAGAATCCAGGGATTGCCGGCGCCGTCGAGCACACGGCCGTTGCGAATAACGACGTCGTAATTCGATTCGTTACTCTGCGCCGCAACAGACGCCCACCAAACACTCCAGGCGAGCAGGCACAGGAGTCCGTACGCTACGACGCGACTCAGCTTGTTCATGGTTTACGTAAACTAGAACTCGAATCTTAATCCGACCTGTCCTTCACGCCCGGGCAGCACCTGTTTCAAACCGCCGAAGTTTGTCGCAGTCACTGTCTCGACCGCCGCCGGGTTCTGCCGGTTCAGCAGATTGAAGAACTCGAAGAGCACGTGAACCTTGGCCCGTTCGCCAATATCAAAACGCTTCGTGAAGCGCATGTCCAGGTTGACGTATGGCGGCGACGTGAAAGCATTGCGTCCCGGACCGAGGTCGATGCCGTTAAGAGTACCATTGCCGTCGGGATCGGCGGAGGAGCCTGTGCGGCTGAAGTGAAATCCGCTTTGAGCGCGGAAGATGCCGCTGATTTGCACTTGCCACGGAAGTACCAACAATCCGTTCAGTTGGAACGTGTGATCGACGGACAAGTCTGACGGGCCTTTGTCCAGGTCAGGACCATAAACAAACGATCCCGCGGCAGCCACAAACCGTCCATTGACTCGCGTGTATGGACCATTCGCGTTTGTTCGCAACACACCAGCTTCAACACTCGACACAACCGGCGCGATGCCGATGAAGCTGTCGGAGGGAAGGGCGTTGATGCCCAACTGATTGTCAGTCTCTTTTGCGAAGGCGTAATTGCCGCTCAAAACAAAACGGCGGCTGAGTCGCTTGTTGAAACTGAGAACCAGCGCGTCGTAAACACCGCTGTACCATGGACCAAACGTAGCGATGGCGCCCTGAGTAAACGGCGGTAGAAACGTACGCGCTCCGGCGCGAGAATTAAACGTCAGGTTCGACTGGCGCACGCCCAACATGTTGTTCATTTCGCGATGGTAGTAGTCGCCCTGGACCACGAGGTCCTTACCGATCTCTCGCTGCACGCCGATACTCACGCTGGTCGTATACGGAGTTTCAAAACTCGAGTCTATGCTCGTGGGAAAGATCTGCGGCGGAATCGCTGCGTGAGTCAGCGCGCCAAACGGTCCCCAGAAAAAGAAACCGGGCGCCTTGCCGACGGCGATACTCGCCTGATCGGCAAACTGCTGTGGCGTTAACCCCGAGAGCGATTGAATATTGGAAATGTTGATGACTGCGTTTGCCGGAATTTGCGCATGTCCGGATGCGACGACTCTGTTGAGCCGATCGATGCCGATGAAGAGGCCGGGAGAAAACGGACAGGCAACATTGCCCGCGGTGATCTGTGCGTCAGTCAGGTTAGGCGAAACGCACAAACCGCCGGGGAACAAAGAAGCATTGATCGCAGCCGGTGCGAGCGTCGGCACGCCGAAAAAACCTCGCGGATACGAAAACGGTTGGATCGCTCGCTGATCCGCGCCGCCGAATGAAGGAACGTCGCGCGCCAGACCTAAGCGAAACTGATCGTAAAAACGTCCGAAGTGGCCGCGTACGACTGTCTTCGGAGTAGCGGCCCAGGCAAAACCGATTCGTGGTGAAAGGTTGTCCCTTTTCTTGAACTCCGAATCGTAATCCCAACGCACGCCGAAGTTCAGAGTTAGATTGTGGAGAAACTTCCAATCGTCCTGAGCGAAGATCGCGTTGTAGTTGTTGCGCAGATGGATCTCATTTGCTTGCGGCGTAAGGCCGCCGATGGTCGTAACAGTGAA
>DASZDV010000358.1:0-3386 GCA_035941575.1 Pyrinomonadaceae bacterium | reverse complement strand
AACAATCGTATTGATGCTGAAAGCCGGAGACATCAACGAGGCTACGCTTTCACACTCTTCATGAACGGCATTTCCATCGAGTTGTCCTGTTTGCACACCTGCCCGGCGACCGCCCGTTTCAAAATCAAGTGCCAGCATGTGTGTCGCCTCGATCGTCTTCGCCGATGCAAGTCCGGGGCAGATTGATTTGCGAGCGCCGGTAAAACCGGCGAAGTAATGAAACGTAACGCCGCCGGTGACAACCACGCGCGAAAACTCCTTCAGCGCGTTATTCACTTCGACCGTCACTCCGTTCGCAGTTGTTCCGAGTGTGATGAGCTGGTTCTGATCGTATGCATCGTGCTGAAGAATTCGCAGCCGCTGCACTATGAACGGGCTCAACAATTCGACCTTTTCTTTTTCCGTAACCGGTCGGTGAATACCCGTGGCAAAAATAATCGCCAAGCGCGCTGGAGAGACGCCGGCTTGCACGAGACGACGCACCAGTAGGTTTACGATCTGCGCACTTGCCGTGGCGCGAGTGGCATCCGAGACGACGATCAGTACGGAATCGTCACTGCTTACGACTTCATCAAGTGGCGGAGAAGCAATTGGAGTGTCGAACGCGGCGCCAACCTGGAAGTCGCTCAGGGGCGATTCGTTGTCTTTGCGCGTGGAAATTACCGAGAATCGCTCCGGATCAAAACTGAACTCAACGTTTCCGCGTCCATAACTCAGCTCAATCCGATCTGCGTTCATCCGCGTTATCTGTGGCTAGATACCGAAGTCGATAATGGCTTTTTCGATTACGTGAAGTGAGGCCAGGTCAGTGTCGCCCGCAGTGCGTGCTTCAGCGAGCCATTTGCGCAGCTGTCGTGCTTCTTCGATTGATCCAATGCGACAAGCGCCGGTGAGTGCAAGTGTAACGAGCGCATCAGGAGCACCATGAGTCACAAGCGCCGCTTGCAGTGCCGCCTGCTCGCGCAGGTCCAGAGTTAAAAGGAGATTGAGTTCCACGGGAATAGTGGCCGCTAGGTTCTTTCCGATCTAAAACACGCCGTACCGGCATGACAAAAATGAAATGTCTCGTCTTCAAAGTCAGGAGTTTCCATCTGAATCGTGAGATGATCGACGCCGAAACGCTCATGAAGCTTCGTACGCAATTCCCGCAACAAATCGGGCTGCGAAATGCTTTCGGCATGAATCACGTGGGCGCTCAGCGCCTCGCGTCCAGACGTAATCGTCCAAACGTGAAGATCATGCACGTCGGCAACACCCTGCGTTTGGAGAATCGCATTCTCAACCGCAGCCAGATTGATGTGTGCCGGCGTGCCCTCCAACAATACGTTCGTCGACTCTTTAATCAAACGCACTGAGCCCCAGATGATGAGCAAACTGATCACCACACTGAAAACTGCGTCCGCCGCATACCAGCCAAATAGCGACATGCATACGCCTGCGAGAATCGCCGCTACCGAACCCAGCGCATCGCCCATCACATGCATCCATGCGCCGCGCAGATTGAGATCCACTTCGTGACGGCCATGTAGTATCCAGGCGCAGGCCAGGTTCACGAGAAGCCCGCCAGTCGCGACGACGATCATTGGTCCACTCTTAATAACCGGCGGTGAGAACCACCGTTCGTACGCTCCATAAAAAATAAAGAGCGAGATCACGACGAGTGCCACGCCGTTGACGAGTGCAGCAATGATCTCGAGCCGGTAATAGCCGAATGTCTTTCGTGAAGTGGCAGGACGTGAACCAAACCAAACCGCGGTAAGTGCTAAAACGAGGGCGCCGACGTCGGTGAACATGTGGCCCGCGTCAGCAAGCAATGCGAGGGAGCCAGTCCACCAGGCGCCAACCACTTCGGCGACCATGTAAAGTGCCGTCAGAACCAGAACCAGACTCAATCGCCGCCAGCTCTCACTGCTGTGACGGTGTCTGTGAGTAGTATTGTGCGGCTTGGGATCCACGCGCGGTTAGATTAGCCCGCAGAGGTTGCAAAGGTCAAAAATAATGGCCGCGGATTTTTGGCTTATAGTGCTGTGAGTCCGGATGCTGTGTAGAACTCCCGGTAGAGTTCGTTGTACTCGCGCAAACCTACTTCCATGATCCGGTGCAACTCTTCGACGTCGGCGATATTCACGACCGCGTTCACGTTATTCAAAAAAGCCGCATGCGCATCCATCGTGCGCAACGAAGGTGAGAGAAGTACAAAGAACAACCGGCGACGCTGCGGTGGACGAAGCACGTTGATTTCCCTGATCACGAACACCGATCCCTGTTCTGCCGGATCAAACTGCGGCTCCAGTAAAACCACGTCCATCTTGTTCGCGCGCATCGTTTCCACTGCCTGGCGTGTGTCTTCTGCTAAAAACACCTGACAACCACTCTGCGTCAGTTTGCGCGCGACAACTTCGCGATAAGGCTCACTAGTGCAAACGAGTGCTTTGCGCTTATCCCACGCAGGTCGCGCGGAAGGATTATCAGAATTCTGACTCGTCCCTTTTGACAGAAGCTCAAACAGCATTCGCACTGTTTCGTCACTGGTCGCTGGTCCGCCGGCAATACTCGGGGTCGCCGGTTCGTAAGCACGCGCCGTTGACGGCTCAAACCGCGGGTGTTCTGTCGACGGTGATCCTCCGACTGCAAGAGCACTCTGCTCGGTTGCAGGATTGGCCGGACCGGCACTGATCGTGTTGCTGCACTTCGGACAGCGGACATTGAAGGGACGGTTGGGCGACTTTTCGTCGTCAATCTGAAGACGTGTCGAGCACTTTGGACAAACGATAATCATGACTACTCAATCAAACCGAGCATCGAACCAGAGTCGGAGAAAGCATTGGCGGGCATACGATCGACTTCGCGCCGAATAAAATCTTCAGCAGCCGTCATGCCTTTCAACGAAAGCAGTAAATTGTTTTGGTTGGTCGCGAAAGCGAGTCCATCGTCGATCGATATTACCTTCGACTCGATTAACGTTTTGATAACCGTGTCGAAGTCCTGCATACCGTCCAGTTTTCCGTCACGCATCGCATCGAGAAG
Source organism: Pyrinomonadaceae bacterium (assembly GCA_035941575.1). Lineage (GTDB taxonomy): Bacteria > Acidobacteriota > Blastocatellia > Pyrinomonadales > Pyrinomonadaceae > PSRF01. Next base: position 359 of record DASZDV010000358.1, on the reverse strand, counting down.
CGACTTTCCTTCTACCTCGCCCGCTTCGATGTACTCACGCGTGCGTGGACTCGATCTCAGAATCTCCACCGCAGCAACACGACCACCGCCATCCGCACGCGGTATCAAACGCTGCGAAACGATGTAGCGGAACGTTTGTGCCAGTCTCGTTCGAATAACCGGCTCTTCGTTCTTCGGATAGAGTCCGATGATGCGGTCGACAGTTTTCGAAGCATCGATCGTGTGGAGCGTCGAAAGCACGAGGTGACCTGTCTCTGCTGCCTCGAGTGCGATCTCGGTAGTTTCAAAATCGCGCATCTCGCCGATGAGAATCACTTTTGGCGCCTGGCGGAGTGTCGCACGGAGCGCAGATGGAAAGT
>DASZDV010000357.1:0-4434 GCA_035941575.1 Pyrinomonadaceae bacterium | reverse complement strand
ATTACGCGCAAGGCAAAATAAGACTTCAAGACGGCGATCGACTCTTGCTGTTTACCGATGGTTTGAGCGAAGCAGTCGACGCCAGCGGCGAACAGTTCGGTGAAGATACGCTGACGGAGTTGATGCTCAAGCACCGTCACCGCACTCCGCAAGAACTGAAAGAGATCTTATTCAACGCCGTCGCGGAATTTTGTGGTCATGCGTTTCGCGACGACGCAGCGTTGATAGTTGTGGGCGTTGATTAACTAATCAGTGTCTTTCCAAATCGCGCCCATGCCCGCGTCCCACAGCCGCTTATTGAACGCCGGAATGTCGCGGTTGAGAATCTCGTCCGCTCGCGCCTTCAACGTCGCCCACTGCGCATTCAACTCGCGCATGCGATCCAGCGACGGCTGATTCACCCGCGGAATGTCACTTTCCGTCTGATTGATCATGAACAGGTAGTTCGCAGTGAACTTGTTCGGAAAGTTTTCGACGTCGTCGTAAGCCTTCGACTTACGCTGGACCATGTCCTCATCCCACGCCTTCATCTTTTTCAACAACGCCTCGCCATCTTTCTTGATCGCGGCGTACTTTTCGCCAGCCGGAAGGGAACTCAGCAGCGACTCCAACTGTTTCTGCTTTTCAAAGAGACTGTTGACCATCCGATGCATGGTCGTCAGTTCCGTCTCCATGCTCGACATCGTGCGGTGATACTCGCTGTATGTCGAGGCGTCGGTCGGATACAGCGGGTTTACGAGAATCTCGGCATCGGTCGAGAGCGTTTGCGTGGGCGTTTTCAGGGTGATCGTGTACTTGCCAGGAATTGCCTTATGTCCGGCGAAGCCGCCTTCTATCCTCACGTTTGGAACGCCAACCATCGACGCGTAACGCATGTCCCAAACAAAGCGGTTAAATCCCTTAGCTTTCGGCAACAACGGATCGGGCCTTGGACCAGCGTCGTAACGGACAAACTTCTCGTCAGCTTTCGACGAGAACGTGCGCACGACGGTTCCTGCCGCGTCCTTGATCTCCATAGTGATCTGGTCGTCTTTTTTCAGCTCGGGCAACTGGTAGTAAATGACAACTCCGGTCGCAGGATTCACGCCTCTAAACGTGCTGGACCCGTTGAACTCATCTTCCGTTCGATCCAACTCACTCGAACCATTTACAAGGTAAGCGCCCGCAGGTTGGTAAAGACTAAATGCCGGCTCGCCGCGTTTGTACTGACGAACTACATTCAAATCATCAAGAATCCAATACGATCTGCCGGACGTTGCGGCAATCAGGTTTCCCTTGTGCACACGCAGGTCGGTGATCGGCGTAACCGGCAGGTTCAACTGAAACGGCGACCAATTTCTGCCACCGTTCCAGGAGATGAACATCCCGAGTTCGGTCCCGGCGAACAGCAGATCTTTTCGCACATCGTCCTCACGCACAACGCGCGTGAAAGCGTTTGCCGGAATACCGTCGTTGATCTTGGCCCACGTGTTGCCGTAGTCGGTAGTCTTGTATAGTCCGGGAGTGTGATCGTTGAACTTGTATCGCGTCGTAGCGATGTAAGCAGTGGCTTTGTCATGCGGTGAGACTTCGATCGCGTTGACTAAGCACTCTGCGAGTCCTTTTGGAGTCACATTTTTCCACGTCGCGCCGCCGTCGCGTGTCAGGTAAACGAATCCATCGTCACTACCGGTCCAAATCACGCCCTTCTCGTGAGGCGATTCAATCACGTAAGCGAGTGTGCCGTAGTTTTCGGCGCCGACTGCCTCATTTGTGTATGGACCACCACCTTTGCCCTGTTTCTCCTTTTCATTGCGCGTCAGGTCCGGCGAAACTTCTTTCCACGTACGGCCCATGTCGCTGGTCTTCAGCAGGTACTGGGAGCCGTGATAGAAGACGTTCGGCTCGTGTTTGCTCCAGATAATTGGCGCATTCCAGTTGAACCGGTATTTGATGTCCTTCGCGTCCATGCCGAGGTACTGAATCGGCGCAGCCATCACACCGGTCGTGCCCTGCGCCTTCACGTCAAGCACTTCGATCGTTCCCTGATAACTGCCGCCCATCACGTATCGAGGGTTGTCAGGATCGAACGCGAGGAACGCGCTTTCGCCACCGGCAGAAGCAGTCCAACTCGCAGGACCGATGCCGCCGCTTCCCAACTCACGACTCGCAATCGAAACAGACGTGTTGTCCTGTTGTCCTCCGTAGATCCGGTACGGAAACTGATTGTCTACGTTGATTCGATAAAACTGTGCGGTCGGCATGTTGCTCTGCGTGCTCCAGCTCTTGCCGCCGTTGAAAGTAATTGCCGAGCCGCCGTCGTTCGAGATGATGAAGTTGTTTGGATTGTCCGGATTGATCCAGAGGTCGTGATAGTCACCGTGCGTGCCTGACAATGTGTCCCACGTCTTGCCCGCGTCCGTCGAACGCATCGCCGAGGCGCTCAAAACGTAGATCGTGTTTTCGTTTTTCGGATCGATGAAGAGCTCGATGTAATACCAGGCTCGTTGGACCAGCCGGTGATCGTTCGTAATGCGGCTCCACTTCTTGCCTGCGTTAGTCGAAACAAACAGCCCGCCCGCTTCTTTGTCCGAATCGCTCTCGATCAGGGCATACACTTTCTCAGGATTGGAACGGCTGACGGCGATCGACATCTTGCCAAGTTCCTCCGGCAACCCCTCTTTCAGTTTTTCCCATGTGTCGCCGCCGTCGGTGGACTTGTAAAGACCGCTGCCTGGTCCACCGCTAATCACTTTCCACGGCAGCCGGCCGTGTTCCCACATCGCGGCGTAAAGGATGCGCGGGTTGTTCATGTCCATCGACAACTCCGACGCGCCGGTCTTGTCGTCGACAAACAACACGTTCTTCCAGGTAGTGCCGCCGTCAACTGACTTGAACACGCCTCGCTGTTGCGAGCGGCTGTACAACGCACCCTGCGCTGCGACCAGGACGATGTTCGGATCCTTCGGATTAATGACGATGCGCGAGATGTGTTGGCTGAGTTCGAGTCCGACTCGTTTCCAGGTTTTTCCTGCATCCGTCGACCTGTAAACGCCATCGCCGTGATGCGTCATCACACCGCGCACAGCATGTTCACCCATGCCGACGTAAACGACATTCGGATCGCTTTCCGCAACTGCGATCGCGCCGACGGAACCAGTTTTGAAAAAACCGTCGGAGATGTTCCGCCAACTGATTCCCATATCTTCTGTTTTCCAAAGACCGCCGCCGGTGGTTCCCATGTAGTAGGTTTTTGGATCGCCGACAACGCCGGTACCGCAGACAGAGCGTCCGCCGCGAAACGGTCCAATCGACCGCCATTTCACTGTTTTGAAAATGCTGTTGTAATCATCCGCGCCCGCGGCTGGCGCCGTCTGGGCGGACACACGAAAGACGCAGATCGACAGAAGAAATAGGCAGAGAAGGTTCTTGGGCATGCAGAAGAGTCCTCATCGGGCAGAATTTGCCGCAGATGATACACGATTACACGGATGTGGTAGTCTTTGCGCGTGAAATTTCGCGCCGCGACAGCCTCTTTCCTGTTGTTGTCCTGCGTCCTCAATCTCAAGGCACAGGACCCGCAGGATGTGGTGCGTATTTCCACAAACCTCGTGCAGATTGACGTCGTCGTCACGAAAGACGGAAAGCAAGTCACAGATCTCAAAGCAGAAGATTTTGAAATACGCGAAGATGGCCGCGTCCAACAGATCACCAACTTCATTTACGTTTCAGCGAAGCCCCTCGGGACCGCGACGACTGCCGCGAAACGCGATGAGACTCCGACTCCTGGCCCCGTACAACCGCCGCCGCAGCCCACTGACGTAAAACGCACACTCGCAATCGTCGTGGACGATCTCGGCATGTCGTTTCAAAGCATTGCGAGCCTGCGCGCCTACTTACGGAAATTCATCAGTGAGAGTCTTGGTCCAAACGATCTCGTGGCCATCATTCGCACCGGCGGCGAAGTGGGCGCGTTACAACAGTTCACGACCGATGCACGTGTGCTTTCGAATGCGATCGCGGATTTGAAGTGGAACCCGTGCAGCCGCGTCGGTCAGCGCGTGCTCTCGCCGGACCGATCGCTGATTACAGTGATGCCGCCCAAGTCCGAGCCCCAACTGCGTGGACGCGTGCCTCCCGATCGTTCGCCGACGAGCAGTGAAATCGATCGACCAACGACCGCAAATGAATCCAATCCGTGTTCGGTCGGCAACTCAGTCAACTACTCGATCACCGCGATTCGTTTCATCCTCCGCGGCATGCACGATCTGCCGGGCCGGAAGTCGATGATGCTCATCTCAGATAACCTGCCGATCGCGGGACAGGAAGGGGCGCCGGTCGAGTTTGGTTACAAACGACCGGTAAGAGAAGACGCGAACTTAATCGACGTTTGGACACAGTCGACCAGCTACGCCGATGGCTTAAACGGATTGGTTGAACAAGCGATCCGTTCGT
>DASZDV010000356.1:0-17675 GCA_035941575.1 Pyrinomonadaceae bacterium | reverse complement strand
AGACTGGTCAACCGGCTCCTTTCGGTTTCCGGCGGAAGTAGTAGTGGACGAACTCGCTTTTGGCAAAGTCGTCCGTTTCCTCAAGTCCGAACAATCCGAAGGAAACATTTTTGAGAGACTACGCCGCAGGATTATGCAACGGCGCGGGCGAAAGGAGAGTCAGCGAGTTCACGCGAACAATGTCCGGTAATCACTCAGACACGATGGTGAACAAGTGGTTAGCGCGTGTTGCTCGCCGTATGGACTGGGCCCGCACCCAGATGGATCGTCACGCACCCCGCTGCGCCACGATCGATCCGACAGTCACTCTTCACCCGACAGCACAGATCGAAAACATTCTCGGTCAACCAGAAGCGATCGTCATCGGCGCGCACACGCATGTTCGCGGTCAGTTGCTCACGTTCTGGAATGCAGGGCAGATCAACATCGGCGAATGGTGCTACATCGGCGAAGGAACGCGGATCTGGTCGCAGTCGTCAATCTCCATCGGTAACTACGTCTTGATCGCGCATCTCGTTGACATTCACGACACCAACAGCCACCCAATCGATTGGCAGGAACGACGGCTCGACACTGAAGCGATTCTTTCGGGAACTTACCGAACACCGACGCAAACAGTCTCAGCTCCGGTCATCATTGAGGATGATGCGTGGATCGGTTTCAAAGCTACCGTACTGAAGGGTGTTCGAATCGGGCGCGGCGCGATTGTTTCGGCCGGAGCTGTTGTAACCAAAGACGTGGAACCATGGACCGTAGTCGCGGGCAATCCTGCTAAGACAATCGCGGAGCTTAGTCCAACAGCAGAAATCGTTGAATAACAATAACCACAACGAACGAATCTCCGAGAGTCGATTCTGGCAAAGCCTGGTTAAAACCTATGCTCAATCGCCGAGCATCGCGCTTTGTCGCGTGCCTGAACTTGAGTATGCCTCAACACTGTCACTCGATGGCGTAACGCTCGATCACTGTTGCGGCGACGCGCTGTTCGCACAGATGGGCTGGCCGGAAGCGCAGTTCTCTGCTGGTTGTGATTTGAACGAAGTTTCCCTGAAAAACGCGTCGCAACTGAACCGCCATCGTCAGCTCGATCGCTGCGACGCGGGAAAACAACTGCCCTACCCCGATCAGCACTTTGACCTGGTATTCGACAACAGTGCGCTCGAACACATTCCCGACCTGCACCAAAGCCTCAGTGAAATCTCCAGGGTGCTGAAACCGGGCGGCATCTTTGCTTTCAACGTGCTCAACCATCGTTACTTCGAATGGTGGCCGATGGATCGAGAATCGCTGCAGGCGTATCGCGAGTGGCAACCGTTCTTTCACGCGTTGACGATCGAAGAGTGGCGCAAGAAACTCGCGGCAGTCGGACTTGAAATCGAAGATCTTCGCGGCTACTTTAATGAGGAAGCTGCGAGAACACTGGCGCTGCTGGATTTCGAGTTCTCAGGCTATTACATCCGACGTAGACCAAGCCGGCTGGTATCCGACTACCAATCTTTCCTCGGCCTTGAACGGCGCAAGTGGCGCCAGCGCATGGGCGAACTCAGTTGGCGAACTGATCCGGACACAGGAGCTGGATATTTCATAACAGCACGACGTGTATGAGTAATCGAGGCGCACTCTCATGGGAAGAAGCCGTCAGGTGGTATCGAGAGCAACCGAACAATGAAGCTGAAGTTCGGAACAACTATTTCGATCTGCCGGTGCTTGGTGCTGCCGAACGCTACGCACGAAGTGAAGAGTTTGCCGAAGTCTTGCATCTGCTCGGTCCTGGAAACGGAAAAGAGATTTTAGATCTAGGCGCGGGCAACGGTATTGCGAGTTACGCGCTCGCTGCGCATGGTTGGAATGTGACGGCGCTCGAGCCGGACGAGAGTAGCGAAGTTGGCGCGGGAGCCATCGATCTGCTCGTGAAGGACACGGGACTTCCGATCAAGGTTGTGCGAGAGTTCGGCGAGAGACTTCCGTTTGCGGACGAGAGTTTTTCCGCAATCCACGCTCGTCAGGTGTTGCACCACGCGCACGATCTCGAAAACATGGTCAAAGAATTGGCGCGCGTGTTACGACCAGGCGGTCTACTCTTGAGCACTCGCGAGCACGTGATCGATGGGCAGGAACACTTGGAGCTTTTTAGAGATGCGCACCCGCTTCACTTTCTCTACGGCGGCGAGAATGCCTACACAATAGAGCGTTACGTCGAGGCGTTTGAGCGTGCAGGTCTGCGACTGTTGAAGATGTGGGGACCAGTCGAGTCGATTCTCAATTTATTTACGGGAACGGAAGAGGAGCGCCAAACGACAATTCGTCAGATTGCGAACCACAGTTGTCTTCGCTTTGGCCGGCTGCTCGGATGGTCTGAGCGGTTTCGCGCGGCCCAGTTACGACGGCACACGCAAAACGATCGCACGCCCGGACGCATTTACAGCTTTCTTCTGCAACGACCGTGAAAATTCTCATCACCGGCATCTCTGGTTTTATTGGCGGCAGCTTTGGTCGTTATGCTGCGCATCTCGGGCATGAAGTAGCGGGTGCCGGCCGCAACGACGATCTCGAAGTACTAATACGTGATTTTCTCCCGCACGTTGTTGTCAATGCAGCGGGCACAGCTTCTGTTGCCGCATCGCTGGACGATCCTTTGCACGACTTTCGCGGCTCAGTGCAAACGTGCGCGCACTTACTTGAGGCCGTGAGGCAATCTGGGAAAAATCCCCTGGTCGTAATTCCTTCGAGTGCGGCCGTCTACGGTAATCCGGCGTCGTTGCCGGTTACGGAAGAAGTCAACTTGAAACCGATTTCGCCTTACGGTTTTCATAAGGCAGCTTCTGAGTTACTAGCTCGCGAGTATGCCGAGTGTTTTGGTTTGAAGGTGATGATTTGCCGCTTCTTTTCCGTTTTTGGCGCAGCGCAGCGACGACTTCTAGTTTGGGAACTCTACCAACAACTTGCGGGACCAGAAAAGATCGCTTGGCTTTCCGGCACAGGTGAAGAGACGCGAGACTTCTTGTACATCGATGATCTCTCGACCGCTTTACTGAGTTTGATCGAGAACTTTTCGGATGAACAGCCTCAAGTGGTGAACGTCGCGAGTGGAACCGAAACGAGCGTCTTACAACTTGCGGAAACGATCCGCGATCTCGTGGCGCCCGAAAAAGAGGTTCGCTGCCGCGGTCAACACCGTAAGAACGATCCGTTGCGGTGGTGGGCCGACATATCCCGTTTACAGAAGCTGCTTCCGTCGTGGCAGGCGCGAACGCTCAACGAAACACTGCCGCTTTGCATTGATAGCTGGCGGCAGACCGAACAGCTCTCGTTACAGCATGGCTCCTGAACCATTTTCCTTGCGCATCGGGGTGGTGGACCAAACCGCGACTGGTTGGGTCGCCGCCGCAGTCTACTCACGAACGATACTGCGCTCGCTCGATGCAGCGTGTAACTCCGCCGGCATCGAACTGTTCTTTTTATCCGGCGTCAACGATCAGGTTCCGGCGAATCAACGCGCAAAACACATGCGACTGACTTCCCTCGATTATCTGCCTGCCGAACGACAACTCCGAAAACTGTTTGGCATTAAAGAGAAGTCGCGCGCATTGCGTGGCGAAGCGCGCCTCAGGAAACTGCTGCGCCTGCGCGGTGACTCTGATCTGTTTGGACTGGCCCAACACAATAGTATCAACGTGTTGTTACCGCTTTTGGATCTGCCGCCGTGGCGGATCGTGCCCAGCACGATTGGATGGATTCCCGACTTTCAGCATCTGCACCTGCCACAGTTTTTTGGTGACGTTGATTTGCGAAAACGAGATATGACATACCGGCGACTCGCGGAAAAGGCGACAGTAGTGATGCTCTCGAGTCACGCTGCGCACGACGACTTCGCGACGTTTGTTCCTGAGCATGCAGACAAGGGACGCGTAGTTCCCTTTCCCTCATTGCTCGCGTTTGAAGACCTTTCTGAAGATCCCGTCACCACGCGAAATAAATTCAACTTGCCGGAGAAGTTTGCGCTCGTTGCGAATCAGTTTTGGGCACACAAGAACCACGCACTCGTCGTCGAAGCGTTGGCGAAACTCCAAACCACAGGCGTCCGTCTTCCTGTCGTGATGACTGGATTGCCTTCGGACCATCGCGATCCGGCAAACAAGAATTTCTCGACATTGTTACAGTCAATCGCCAGCGCCGGGTTAAATGATCAGATTACGATTCTCGGCCTTGTGCCGTATGGCGATCTGGTTAATCTCATGAGGACCGCTGCGTTGATTATTCAACCGTCGCGTTTCGAAGGTTGGAGCACTGTCGTGCAGGATGCAGTCGCGCTCGGACGTCCACTGCTCTGCTCAAACATCGCGGTGCATCGTGAACAGGTGCCCGGCGCTCTCGGCTTCTTTCCAACTGACAGAGCTGATGTGCTGGCCGAGCTGCTTGAGGCACACTGGAACGATCTACAACCCGGTCCCGACTACGCTTTGGAGCAACAATCACTTGCTGCGGAACGCGAGTTCTCAATGCGTCACGGTCAGTCGCTATTAAAACTCTGCGCCGAAACGGCCGAACTCTAGCGACACTTATGCACTATCACTTGATTGGTATCTGCGGAACCGCCATGGCTTCGCTCGCGGGCATGTTGCAGGCGCGCGGGCATCACGTCACTGGATCGGATCAGAACGTGTATCCACCAATGTCTACGATGCTTCACGATCTCGGCATCAAGGTGTTGCAAGGGTTTTCCGCAGACCACCTCACGCCCGTGCCCGATTGTGTCATCGTCGGAAATGCGATTCCGCGCGGTAATCCGGAGGTCGAGGAGACGCTAAATCGGAAGTTGCTCTACAGGTCGCAGGCGGAAATCGTGAAGGAAGAATTCATACGTGGCCGTCACTCCCTCGCCGTCGCCGGCACGCACGGCAAAACAACGACGACGAGCATCGCCGCGTGGGTGATGGATCAAGGCGGACTCGATCCGACTTTTCTCATCGGCGGCGTCGCGCAAAATTTCGGCAGCAGCTTTCGCGTGACCGGTAGCGACTACTTCATTATCGAAGCAGACGAGTACGACACGGCCTACTTCGATAAGGGTCCGAAGTTCATGCATTACCTGCCCGAACTAGCAATCGTCAACAACATCGAGTTTGACCACGCAGACATTTACAAGGATCTGGATGCGGTGAAACTGGCGTTTCGGCGTTTCATGAATCTCGTGCCTTCAAATGGCCGCTTGATTGTCGGTTGGGATAGTCCGAACGTGCGCGCTGTTGTTGAGTCGTTCGGTCAGAGACTCTTCACGCGACTGGAAACTTTCGGTACTGACCCAAGCGCGAAGTGGCAGCTTCGAAATATTCAGTTCGGCGAAGCGCTTTCGCGTTTCGAAGTCTATTGTGAAGACAAGCCGTGGGAGGGATTTCAAACACCACTTTTGGGCGAATTCAATCTACTGAATTGTCTCGCGGTAATCGTTGCAGCCGACGCTTGGGGAGTAAGCAAAGAAGAGATCAAGCACGCGCTCGCGGCGTTCAAAAACGTAAAGCGGCGGGCGGAAGTGCGCGGCGAACGAAAGGGCATCACTGTCATCGACGACTTCGCTCATCATCCTACTGCGGTACGCGAGACTTTGCGTGCCTTGCGTTCGCGCTACGGTGACCGGCGGTTGATTGCGATCTTCGAACCGCGTTCCTGGTCATCACGTCTCGCAGTGTTTCAAAACGACTACGCCAATGCCTTCACCGCCGCCGACTACATCGTCATCGCCAGCGTCTTCGACAGTCACAAGGTCACAGAAAAGGGACGGGCGCTTGATACCAACGACTTAATTGCCGCCATTTCGCAACAGGGCAAACCCGCTTTCGCGCTCCCTGACGCCGATCAGATCGTCACTCACATTTTGCCTGAATTACGGTCCGGCGATGTCGTCGCTATCATGTCCAACGGCGGTTTCGGAGGAATTCACGACAAGATTCTGGCGGCCCTGGAGTAGGCGTCGCGTAAGCCTCGCGACCAACGACGTTGTCCCGCTAAACTTACCTCACGCGCACACTTTAACGAACTATTCGTAACGGTCTCGCAGACTTAGTCCGGTAAAACGCGTTTCCGGCAAACGCAGGAGACCCCCGAAGCGTGAAAAACTTTTCCATCTTCGAGCAAGCACTAAAGTTCTCGGGCCTCGATCAAACAGAGAACCTCGGCGAAATAGCAAGCCTCGCAAGGCGGGATTTTGCCGATCGCGAGAGCTTCATGTGTCACACGACGACCGCGTCGGTCGAATATGCCTGTTTATTAATCGAGAACGCGATCCTCCTTCGCACTAATCGCGCGGGCCGTGTCTACGCCGGCGTCGAGAGACTCTCATTGCTGCAACCCATCATCGATCGGTACATGCGCATCGCCGACGTTTCTGAAGCTGTGTACCTTTTTGGTCAGGATGATTGGCGGCCGCCGCGCCACCCAAACATACGCCTCGTCACCTTGAACCAGGACTTCCGGCTGGCACGTGAATGGTTCGTGATCGCGCAATCGCCGTCCTTGAATTGTGCGTTGGTAGCTTTTGATGAAACAGGTACTGACGGTCTGCCCGAACAGATTCGTTACTGGGCACTGAAGACAAGCAATCCGTTAGTAGTTCGTGCGCTGACGAACGCGGTCGACGGCGTGATCGACTGGACGCTCGCGGCGTGATTCCGCCGCCATTGCGGGTAGCGGGTTTTTGACTTCGACGTGCTCAGTCAAAACCCTTCGAATTTTCCTCGGCAAGAACTTCCTCGCCACCATCGCCATAGAACCGACAAGTTCAACTACGTCTCCTCCACCACGCCAGTGCTGTCGCACAACGAGAGGATCAGTAACAGTCATCAGCCGCAGCAGCGTAATCGCAATCAGGTAGGAATCGTCGATCTGGCCGATGAACGGCAGCATGTCCGGAATAATGTCGAACGGAATGAGGGCGTAGAGAATTGCTCCCGCAACCAAAACTCGCTCCGTCGCGGGCACACGCGGATCGATCATCAAACGCGCGCTCAACAGGAGCAGGTTGGGAACGAACAGCAACAGGTTTTTCATGCGGCTTCGCAGCTTTACTTCTGACATGCCACCGATTATACAGGGTACACATGGACATTCTCGACCGAATTCGCCAGCGCGCCGCTTCCAGACCGCAACACATCGTACTTCCCGAAGGTAACGATCCGAGGACCGTCTCAGCAGCGGCCCATTGTGTAAGTCAACGGCTCGCTCGCATCACTCTGTTGGGTGATGAAGAAGTGATTCGCTCAACCGCGCGTGACAATGGCCTGGATCTCGGCGGAGTCTCCATCATCGACCATCGTCGCGCTGCTGATTTCGAGAAGATGGCGTCGATGTTTCACGACTTGCGACGCGCGAAGGGCCTGATGGCAGACGAAGCACGAACGCTCGTTTCGGATCCGTTGTACTACGGAAACTTGATGGTCCGTTTGGGACAGGCTGACGGCTCAGTGGCCGGCGCCACAAACACGACGTCACACACGGTACGCGCAGCGTTGCATTGCATCGGAGTTAGACCAGGTTTCAAGCTGGTCTCGAGTTTTTTCCTGATGTCGTTGCCGCGAAATGACGTTGGGCAGGACGGCGCGATGATCTACGCAGACTGCGGCGTAGTAATCGATCCCAGTGCGGCCGAATTGGCTGAGATTGCACTGACGGCCGCGGATTCCTGCCGAGCGTTGCTCGGCGCTGAGCCACGTGTGGCGATGCTCTCGTTTTCGACAAAAGGAAGCGCCAAGCATCGACTCGTCGACAAGGTAGTCGAAGCGATGCGCACCGTGCGCGCGCGTGCTCCGGAGTTGCAGGTTGATGGCGAACTTCAGGCTGACGCGGCTTTGGTTCCGGCAGTGGCGCAGTCGAAAGCGCCGGGCTCGCCCGTCGCAGGACGCGCCAACGTGTTGATCTTTCCGGATTTACAAGCCGGCAATATTGCGTACAAACTAACGGAGCGACTCGCCGGCGCCACTGCGATTGGGCCGATTCTCCAGGGGCTGGACAAACCGGCCAACGATCTCTCGCGCGGTTGCTCTGCGCGCGACATTGTTGACGCCGTCGCAATTACGGCCGTGCAGGCGCAGGCGCGGAAAACCAACTGAGCGTCAGGGTCGGAAAACCAACTCCGCGCTTGCCGCATCAAGAGTCACGTATCCGCTTTTTTTTGGTTTAAATCCGTGTCCCGTCTTGGCCCCATATTTGGCGTTCTAGTTTTACTGGTCGTCGCCGGCTATTCCTCCGCCCAACAGCAACAACCTCCGAAACCTCCGACCGAACCCGATAAGGAACAGGAAAAGGTTCGCGTTTTCACCGAGGAAGTACGCCTGCCGGTCGTCGCGTTCGACGCCTACGGGCACTACGATCCCACACTCGAACTCGAAGACGTTCTCGTGCTAGAGGACGGCGTCGCGCAGCAACTCCGGAGCCTGCGTCACATGCCGGCAAGTGTCTTGTTTGTGCTCGACACGGGCGGTGAATTGAGCGGACTCGGAGGGCGATCGAAGAGTACGTCGCTGACACGTGACGTTGCGACGGAATTGGTTAAGCGACTTCAGAATGGAACGTCCATCGCCGTCATGCAATCCGGCAATACGGCGGAGATGTTGCAACCCTGGACCGCTGACAAACCAACCGTTCTGAAAACGTTGAAAACCAAGTTGACTTCGACGAAGAGATCGCGCATCTCGGAAGCGATCATCAATGCGACGCAGCAATTGAGAGATCGGCCGGAAGGAAGCCGTCACGTCGTGCTGATCACAGACGGCGTTGACTCACCCGGCGGCAAGATCGATCGCGGCGAAGCTATGCGCACGCTTGTCGCCGCGCGCGCCACGGTCCACATAATCAGCTACACTAAATTCGTTACGCAAAAAAGCGACACGAAGAATTCAAGCATCTCAACGGGACAGCGGCCCACGACGTCTGACCCGATTACCGCTACTGACCCGACGCTTCCGCCGGGCACGACTCGCAGTCCATCGTTTGGCGTCGCCATCAGGTTCGACCCCGCGATGAAACGGCAACGCAAAGCTTACGAAGCGGAAGTGAAAAAGAGTGAAGTTGTTTTGCAGAATGTTGCGGACGAAACGGGTGGCAAATGGAGTTTGCCCGTGAACAGTCAGGAGATGATGGCGCAGGCGGGCGAGATCGCTCGTGCGATCGACGCAGAATATGTTGTGACTTATCGTCCGAAGCGTCCGCTCGCTGAAGCTAAGCCAGGTGAGTATCGCCGGATTGAAGTTGCTTCACGAAGAGTTGGATTGAACCTGCAAGCACGGCGCGGCTACGTCGTGCCGACGCCTTAATACTTTCTATCTAATCACCGCTTCTAACTGAGACTCCAACGAGTGCATTAGTTGACGCACGTCAAACTGATCTTTCTTCGGCAGCAACGACTGCCGGTGTAACTCTTCCCAGTCTTCCTTCGGCACACGGTGAAAAGCTTCCACGACTTTTGCATCAAACTGTCTGCCTGCCCAATCATCCAGTTCCTGCGCCGCTGCTTCGTACGACTTAGCGCGTCGATACACTCGATCGCTAGTGATCGCGTCAAACGCATCAGCCACTGCGAAGATTCGCGCGCAGATGTCGATGTCGTCGCCTCGCAAGCCAAGCGGATATCCGGTGCCGTCCCACTTCTCATGATGCTGCGCAACTACTCGCGCGGCGCCTTGCAAGAACTGAATGCCACGCAGGATCTGTTGACCGTGCAGCGGGTGCTCTCGCATGCGCACCCATTCTTCTTCCGTTAACTTCGCCGGCTTGCGCAAGATGGAATCGGGAACTCCGATCTTGCCGATGTCGTGCAGCAGCGATCCAAACTCCAACGCCTTCATCTGTTCACTGTTCAGACCATATTCACGTCCGAGACGAAGACTGTAACTAACCACGCGTTCCGAGTGACCGTGCGTTTCCGAGTCGCGCGTTTCGAGTGCTGCCGTGAGAGCTTTAAGTGTCGAACGGTAGGCGCCTTCGAGGGAGTTCAGAGCTCGGTCCAATTCGGCGGTGCGTTGTTCGACGAGTTCTTCGAGATGGTTTTCGTAGCGTTGCTTGGCGGCGACGAGATCGTGATGTTCTAGGGCGCGCTTGACGACAGCTTCGACCTGCCGCAGGTCGAAGGGCTTCATCAAATAGTCAAAGGCGCCGAGACGCAGCGCACCAATAGCGCTTTCCACGGTCTGCATGCCGCTGATCATCACTACGACGGTCTCCGGGGAGAGCTGTTTTACGTGCGGGATCATTTCGAGTCCGGTCATGCCGGGCATCGTGATGTCGCTGATGACGAGTTGGAACTGGTTTTGCGGTAGCAGGACCAGGGCCTGTTCGGCGGAGCCGGCCTTCAGGCACTCATAGTCTTCACTTAGCAGGTCCGCCAGTATTTCTGTAATTTCGACCTCGTCGTCAACTATCAGAATCCGTGGCGGCGCAGTTGTCGGCATTTGGTCTCTCCTGGAACACAGGGCATTTTGCTAAGGAATTCGACTGCTACAAAATGCTTTTGTAAGGGTAGGAATCGGGGCTTGGGTGCCCTGCCAGCACGTGGCTAAGGCATTCTAGCGTGTTATTCGTATTGTGGCAAACAAGTTTTTAACGTGTGGAACAATGGGCCATTTGGGCGGGTGGTCCATTGGGTTTTGGAGAGATTTTGTGGCGTTTTGGGCGAGTGTTGCGCTCGCCCAGAAAGGGCCTTATGATGTCACCCCTTCGCGCCGGAGTGGCGAAATTGGTATACGCACCAGACTCAAAATCTGGCGAGGTTCACTCCTCATGTCGGTTCGAGTCCGACCTCCGGCACCACTCTCGACGCAAAGCTTTCTGGGAAATCACCTAACCAAGAGGATCTCCTCCTTCAATCAGGATGCCACCACATCGGAACGGATTAGGAGTCTGCTTGTGGGTTTCATCGCAATGATCGCGCGGTGGATGGATCGTTGGATTCTCATGCTTTTTGAGATCGAATCTGTCGTTCGGCTGTACCCCCGTGAAAAACTTGTCGTAATACAAGTGGAAGTGACTTCCAACGGGAGGAGGCTGTCCGTGTCCGTTCGGCGGGATGTTAAAGACGGTAACGTCATACGAGACTCTATCAGTTTGCGTCAGTCGGAAGATGTCAACCTGAACTCCTTTGCTGTTTTTAAAACCCAGGACCGGTTGTTGACCCGCGGACGTGTCGATATTCAGACTGATCCCACCCGTGATGAAACCAAAGTGCCGCGGCGCCTGTTGACCCTGGGTCGTGTCAACGGAGTCCGTCTTACAACTCGTAAAGAGCGCTCCCTGCTTCAGACGGATTACGGGTTGAAGCGCGTTTGATGCTCTTGTAAGTGTGCGGTTATGGAACTCATCGTTTTCCAAATTGATCATCCAACCCAGATCCCGGTCATTTACGGGAGTTGCGTCCATTCTGCTATGTGGTCTGTCACGTCTTGATTCAATCCCTGGGCGTGAACTCGGATCGACTTCCAACTGCCAATTGATATTTCCAGCTTGAATGTATTCTTCAAGCCGCTCTTGAGGTATTGGACCGCTTCCGAGCTCTGGCGAGACCGCGATTTGAAGAATATGATCGGCGTCTCGCGCTCTCAAAATACCGAGCTCATATTCCCCGTTACGCAGATCGGGACGAAGTACGAATAGTCCTGCGAACGTAATCGTCGTTGATGGCATGGCGAAACTCCTTATGTGAAACTTTTTCGTTCAACTGAGAATGACCGGCTGCGCCGGTTTTATTTCGCGTCACCTCTAAAGTTTTTAACCGAAGAGGGTTCGGAACCTCCAAGTACTGTAAACGCTGACCAGTACGAAGGATGACGGAAAGGATTCTCTGCTGAGCCGAGCATCTCTAACTGCGCTCGCCTCAATGCTTCCGCTGTCGAAAAACCTTGCTTACGGATCTTGTGAAAGTTGATCATCAGTTCTGCTGTCGCTTGTGAATCGACCGGCCAAAGGCTGGAAACAACTACCGGCACGCCTGCAACGAGGAAGGCACGCGCCAGACTCAGAGTGCCTTCACCCGCGTAATACTTTCCCGACCCGGTTTGACAAGCACTCAACACAGCCAAACGAGTCTTTCCGAGTTTCAACTGATAAATCTCACGCGCTTCCAGATCATCGCCGCCACTTTTTGTCTGCGTCCTTGCAAGCGCCAGCCTCGAATGCATCTCGTCCTGTTCTTCCTCGATCGCGTGGACAGCAAAATGCACGACATCCGCACCGATCAGTTCAGACAGAACTCTTTGCCTGGTCGCGGCTGGTCCCAGGAGTGTGGTGCCGCGATACAACTCAGAGATCTTTTGTGCCTCGCGTTCGGCGTCTTTGAGATTTGGAAGAAACTGATATCGAGCGTCTTCCAGGCGTGGATTCCCGACGGCCAGGATCCTTTCGGCTCGCCGCGGATCAATTGTGCCGGCTTCAGTCGAGACGAGTGCCAGAACCGTAGCACTAGGTGCGTACGAGATGGAATAGTCTTCAATCAGCAATCTGCCGGAAGCCGAAGAGATCAGAGAGTTGAAAGGCAGCGCATTCAGAATCTTATCGGGAACGATGTTCAGTTGCTTTTGCTTATCGAGCCACGGCTCCGCTGGTCTAATCAGCAAGTCAAACAGTTCTTTAGCCTGTTTGCCAGTATCTTCCAGGCTGTAGTTGCGATCCGAAACTGACTGTAGGTAACGGTGAACACGAGTTTCGAGCTCAGCACGACTGATTCTCGTCACGCCGACTCTTGTAGCATCTCGATCGATAAGCCAGATCAGCGTTTGGTCTTCAAGTACCGTGTACTCGACGATTTGATTTCCAGGCGGCAGTCGCTGCTGGATCTCCACGAGCGACAAAGGGATGAATACTCTCGCCCCATGCAAACGGGCGGCATCGATGTTTCTGCCCTGTATATGGTCCAGGAGAGATCGTGCTCGAGAGGCTTCCGAGTATTGGAATGCTTCGCGGCCGTCGGGCGCTTTTTGAAAGACGTAACCGATCGCCAGATCGTAAATGCTTTGCTGAACTTCAAAAAACTTATTGCGGTTGTCGTCTTCAACAATTGTGGCCCGGTTACTCTCCATGATCTCGAGAGTGGTTTGTAGTTCCGCTTTTGCCAGCGTGTCGTTGTTCTGTTTGAGATAACAAACCAGACGGCCTTTATGTGCCTGGAAAAGGTGCGTAGCATACTTCAGAGTTTCGTAAATCGCGATTGATTCGCTGTAGTTCTTCAGCGCATTTTCACAATCGTTTGCTTCGCGATAGAGATGGCCCAGTTGCAAAGTTACGTAGGCCAGAATGCTTCTGTCTTTCGATTCTTCAGCATGCTTTGAAGCGACTTCATAACCCATTTGTGCGTTCTTCAGAGCCTCACTGAAATCTCCGAGTTTCGCATGCATCAGTCCGAGATGCGCGTACGACAAACAGATCATGTAGGGTTCGCCCGACGCGAGAGCCCGGCGCAGAGATTCTCGCTGATACTCGAGTGCAGCGTCGTACAGACCGGCCGAATAAAATGCCATTGCGACGATGCCGTAGTGTCGCCATACCTTGATCGGATTGAACGCGCAACAACCCACGAGACGCTGGCTGCGAACAATGGAACGTAATGACTGAGTGTGATTATTTAAGACTCTGTAATATTCTGTGAGTAAGTCGAGAGCGTTGAACGCTCCAATCTTATCTCCAACCTGTTCGGCGAGTGCGAGTGAATTGAGCGAATATTCAATCGATTTCGAATACTCCTTCAGGTTATATTTCGCACTCGAGATCGCGTGGATCGCTCTCATCAGAAGCCAGCGATAGTTGAGCTTCGAGCAGCGCTCGGCCAGTTCAGTGAGTTGGGCCACACTTCGGCTGCTTTGGAGAGTTTCAAGCAGGGCGTAAGCAATCCAGAATTTTGCATGGTTGACCTCAACGCGATCTCCCGCGTCTTCGAAAGCCTTTGCCGCACTTCCAAAGGTTTCGAGCACTTCTTTTGCACTGGCGAACGTCTGATACTCTCGATAGCCAGTCTTCATCAGACCACGAGCTCTTATCAACGTCGCTTTCTGTTTTCCTGTTAGTGACTTACAGAGTGCCGCCAGATCGCGGGTGTAATGTTCGTCACCTCGCGTAGCTTCCAAATCTCCGACGTAAGTAAGGGCCTCAAGCAAACGCTTCTCGTCGTCTTTTCTGCCGCTCGTCGATGCCTCGAGGTACTGGTCCAACAACTGCTGAGAGACACTGGTACCTGAGAGATCATCGCGCGTGGTGCTTACAAGCTGCCACGCTTTGTCGTCATCACGTGAATCGTAGGCAGTAAGGAAACCGGCGAGCACTTGCTCGTTGGTTTGAGGAGACTTCTCACGTTGCTGCAGCAGCTTCAGATGCTCGCGTGCTTCCTCAGACCAGGGTGAGCTTGAGTCGAGTTGTAGATAGTGTTGCCACTCCTGCATAGCACGATCCGGAAGGAGCAACGACTCAAAACACAAGGCTCGATTAAAAATGGCTGACGGTAGGCCGCTGTCTTGAGTTAGGGCCTGATTGATGTAGGTCAAACTTTTACCCAGCGCTGCGAGACTACTCCCGTCATTTGGATCGCCGGTTTTGTCTTTATCTAAACCGCTCTTCCCTTTCTCAAGCCACGCCGCGCCCAGATCGCTAAGAAGAGTCGGGTTCGTTGAAGTCGCCTTCACCGCTTCATCGAGTTCTCGAATAGCGCTATCGAAGTCTCTCTGCGTGATGTAAAACTGACCAAGTGCGTGAAACACCTCCGGTGTCGGTCGCTTGACCCTGGCATCAAGCAGAATCAACTCGGCTCGGCGTTGCTCAGCGTCCTCAATCGGCGTGGTGGGACCGCGTTGCATCGAGACTCTTGCGTAACGAAGGGCTGAGATGCGCGACTCAACGGGTCGGACTGCGCTGTAAGCGGCGTTAAGCGCAGCCAAACCTTCAGCCGCTTCGGATGGTGCGAAGAACAATTTCCAAATGCCCAGGCTGAGGCCGGCAAGAAACAGAGCGATCGCGACTAATAGCAGGCGTGAAGACAAAACCCACGGGAGAACGCGCTTTGGCAGCGTCAAGGCAGAGTCGGGTTTGGGGGCCATGGGAAATCCTATTAACGATGATTTGTTAGTTTAGGTTACTAAGTGTCGTTTTGAAATAGACACGTCGCCGGTCGGTCAGAGTGACCGGGCTTCCTTGGTTTTCCTACGATTCTTATTCGATTTTTCCCACAATACACGCTGGCACGGCAGTAGCTAAACAGGGTGCGGTGACGTGCCCTTACGGACTTTGAAAAATCAGTCCCAGAAAGTTCCCCAAGATGCTTTCCAGTAACGACCCTTCAATCTCCCGCTTCAGCCGCATGTTGTGGCCCCTGCCGGTCGCAGTCATTCCCGCTCTGCTGGGCGTCTGCTGTGTCGCTTCCGCTGCGTTTGGGTCAGCCGTAACCCCGTTTGTCATCCCGTTATTTGCGATCCAGGTTATTGCGAGCTTCATGGTCTGGCGCGGCTGGAAAGGAACCGAAGAACAACTTACCGGAGTAAAACTCGAGTTATCAAGTCTGCAAGACATCGTCGATGTGTCGCGCGACGCCATCATTGGCGTGACCCCCGAAGGCATCATCATGAGCTGGAATCGCGGCGCTCGTAACATCTACGGCTACACCGGCAAAGAAGCCCTCGGCTCGCCCATTTCAATGTTGTTCGATCATCGCCGCGGCCAGGAAGCAACGCTGCTGTTTGAAAAAGTCGCGCGCGGCGAGAACATCACTCAATACGAACTGGTCCACCTCAAGAAGGGACGCACACCGATTGACGTCTCGCTCACCATTTCTCCGATCCTTGACGGTAAAACGATCACCGGCGCGTCAGTTGTGGCGCGTGATATCACGGAACGAAAACGAGCCGCCGGCTCTCTTGCTCAACAGGCCGCCGCAATGAAAGCGTCGATGGACGGCATGGCGATCATCGATCATCACGGCGTCTGCACATATCTCAACGATGCGTATGCGAAGATCTTCGGTTACGCCAACCCCGAAAGACTCATCGGCGCCAGTTGGGAGATGTTTTTCTTCAGCGACGAACTCGTTCGCTTCAAAGAACAGATCATGCCTGCAGTCTGGCGCGACGGCTCCTGGCGCGGCGAAGCATTGGGTTTGAAAGTCAACGGCGGAACATTGCCGCTGGAGATCTCGATTTCGAGTGTCGATGGCGGTGGTCTCGTTCAAGTCGTGCGCGACATCACTGAACGTAAAAAACTCGAAGAGGGGCTGCGCAACAGCTCACTCAAAGACGACCTCACCGGACTACTCAACCGTCGCGGTTTGCTCAAACAAGCTGCTCCGTATTTCGACTTCGCGCGCCGGCAGAAAGAAAAACTACTGCTGCTCTTTATCGACCTCGACGGCATGAAGCGCATCAACGACGAGTTTGGTCACAACGAAGGCGACAACGCACTGATCAATACAGCGGCAATTCTGAACCGCAGTTTCCGCAACTCCGACATCATCGCGCGCCTCGGCGGCGACGAGTTCACCGTTCTCGTGACGGATCTAAACGCCAACAAAGACGAAGCGATCACTCGTCTGAACGACAACCTCAAGGCGTACAACAACGGCCAGACGCGCGGACATAAGCTCGCTTTCAGTATCGGTGTCGCCACACTCGAACCCGAACGCATGACGTGTTTCGAAGAACTGCTCGAACAAGCTGACCAGGCCATGTACGAGCAGAAACGCATGAAGCGACGTCGCGCGTCCCAACGAACTCAAAACAAGGTCGGCCTTGCTCCGGCAACCGAATCACAATCGCCGTTTGCCGCGAATTCAATTCCCTTTGCACTCTCGGCCGGCTCGTCGATCAATGGACCAAGTCAGGGTACGTTCGACAACGCCGCAATCGGCATGGCCGTGGTTTCAGTGGACGGCAGTTGGCTCCAGGTTAATGAAGCGCTCTGCAAGCTGATCGGTTATTCAGAACAGGAGTTACGCGCCACCAGCTTCCAACGTCTGACACACCCCGAAGATCTGCGGCATGTGCAGTCGCAAATCCAGCGCGTGATTGAGGGTTACATTCAGAGTCACGAACAGGAAAAACGATACATCCACGAGCAGGGACACACGGTGTGGGTGCAATGGCACGTTTCACTGCTGAAAGACTCCGAGAGCGGCGCCAAGCGGCTCTTCTTCCAGGTCCAGGACATCACTGACCGCAAACTCGCGGAAGAAAAACTTACGCTGGACACGCTTACCGGATTGCCAAACCGCGCACGGTTCTACGATCTCTTGAAACTCCGCGTTGCTCGCAAGCCGGTGAATAAAGAGAAACAGTGCGCCGTGCTCATGCTTGACGTCGATCGTTTCAAACTCGTGAACGACAGTCTCGGCAGCTCCAGTGCGGATCAGTTGCTGATTCAGATCGCGCAACGAGTGAAGACCTGCATGCGCCAGAACGACGTGCTGGCTCGCGTCGGCGGCGACGAATTTGCCGTGCTGCTCGACGACGTTTCGGGTGAAGAAGAAGCTTCGTCAGTTGCGACGCGCATTCAGCAGGCGCTCGCGATCTCGTTCAACCTGCTGGGCCAGGAAGTCTATACGACAATGAGTATCGGTATCGCGCTCGCTTCGGATCACGCGGACGACGTTGCCGACATGCTGCGCGACTCTGAGACCGCGATGCATCGCGCGAAGGCGCGCGGCAAAGCGCGTTACGAAATTT
>DASZDV010000355.1:0-4400 GCA_035941575.1 Pyrinomonadaceae bacterium | reverse complement strand
CCGGCAGTTTTTCGATACCTTTTGAGACTTTGCGATCTTCGAAATAGCTCAGGCTGCGATCGAAATCGCGGATCTCCTTTTGCGCGTTCTGCATGAGATAGCAGATCTGTTCGGAGGTAAAACCGATCCGCCAGAGCATGCGCTGATCTCTTTCGGCGGCGAACGCTTCATCGAAAACCATAAGACAGCGCGCATCCTTAAACGTTTCCAGTCTCTTCTTCACGCCCGTTTCTATGAAGTCCATCGCTTGCGCGAAGACCTGGACCAACGTTCTGGCCCAGCCGCGCTGTTCCGCCAGCGAGGCCGAGTAGCGATCTACGTCCTTGAAGCGATACTTGTCGTGCTTGGCGGCAAACTGGCGAATCGATCCGTAATCGAGCACTGCGCCGCTGGCCAGCATGTTGTCTCCGTCCCACGAGAGCCAGTTGAAGATGTATTCCTCCTCGAGCAGTGCGGCGAGCTTTGCGTACGAGCGTGCGAAGTAATTAAGCGCGGTGGAATAACGTTGCGCCGGATCGTCCGGCATCTCCCAGATACCGTTTTCGATTTCGCGATCTATGAAGTAGTCGACGGATGCTTTGAGTTCCTCATGCCGGCCTTGTTTGAGATAACGAAACATGTGCGCCGGCCTGATGAGATTCGGTGCACTACGAACTCCGATCGCAGTTGTGTCGGGATAGGCGATGACGGTAAGACAGCGTTCGGTAGGAATACCCTGGCGATAAAAGATCTCTGACATCACAGCACTGCCGAGCATCTCGTCCAACTCGGCGAGGCCGGATGAATAACCATAGGTCAGGTCTCCTGTCGGAACCGCACCTTTAGCCTCCTGCGCACCGGGGCTGAGAATCGTCGCGCCCGTGCCCCGGCTCGAAATGTCGAAGGTTAGATCATCACTTTTGAGAAATCCGTTCCAGATACTGCGGCCATCGCCGGAAGTTTTGCCTTGCCGGTTTCGATGTTGCGTTTGCAAATAACGCGTCGCCATGTAGTGATTCGGTTTGATGCTTTCGGGAGGAAACTTCTTGCCTCGTTCGACATCGTATTCGTTGATGATCTGGAGTGAGAAGGTTTCGAGGATTACTTGTTCGAGTTCTTTGCTGATCTTTGGCGGATGATCTGTGGGGATGAGGCCCATCTCTTTCGCGAGCGGAAAGTTGAAATAGACGACACGACCCTGCGGGCGGTAACGAGCCCGATAATCCACGTATCCATCCGGGCTAACATTCCGCCAGGGATGTGTACCGTCTAGTTCGTTAAACTTCTCATACATAATGAGCGGTATGAGAATGGCAACTAACGAGAGTGTGCCATAAACAGCCGCAAAACGGACAAATTTATTTGCTTTTAGAGCGGGAAGCTCTCTTCCTCTGCGGAGTCTTTTTTGGTGAAAGCCACACGGTGGTGAGCGGCGGTAGATCGATCACGTTGCCGTCGATTTTGAGGCTGCTGCTTCCCGAATACTCTTCTGCGTCAGTGTTGATGACAACTTCGTACTCGCCTTCATGTGAATACGCGAGCTTGTAGTCTTTGCGCGACACGGCAGAGAAGTTGCAGACGCAGATCAGTTCCCTTGCCGTTTCAGATGAACGCCGCACAAACGCGACGATGTTTTGAAATGCATTGTCGACGTCGATCCACTCGAACCCCGCGGGATCGCTGTCGACTTCCCAAAGCGCGTTCTCAGCGTCGTAGACTCGATTAAGATCTCGAACCAGGTTCTGCACACCGCTGTGAAGCGGATCTTCGATCAAGTGCCAATCCAGGCTTTCGGTTTCCGTCCACTCGCGCCACTGCCCAAACTCGCCGCCCATGAACAGCAGCTTCTTGCCCGGATGCGCCCACATGTACGCATACAGCGCGCGCAGCGTGGCAAACTTCTGTTCGTCAGTGCCCGGCATTTTGTTCAAGAGCGATCCCTTCATGTGGACCACTTCGTCGTGCGAGAACGGCAGGATGAAGTTTTCACTCCACGCGTAGATCAAACCAAAAGTCAACGCATTGTGATTGCCCGCCCGGAACAACGGATCCGTTTGGAAGTACTTCAAGGTGTCGTGCATCCAGCCCATGTTCCATTTGAAATCGAAGCCCAGGCCACCGGTATGCACCGGATGACTCACCGCCGGCCATGCCGTGGACTCTTCGGCAACCATCATGATTCCGGAAGCGGCGCGATGAGTGACCTGATTCAGTTCCTTCAAAAATGAGATCGCATCCAGGTTTTCGCGCCCGCCAAACTGGTTCGGTACCCATTCGCCTTCCTTGCGGCTGTAGTCGAGATAGAGCATCGACGCGACCGCATCGACGCGCAGTCCATCGATATGAAACTCCTTGAACCAGAAGAGCGCGTTTGCGAGTAAGAAGTTGCGCACCTCGTTGCGGCCGTAGTTGAAGATGTAAGTGCCCCAATCGGGATGTTCGCCCTTGCGCGGATCGAGATGTTCGTACAACGCTGAGCCGTCGAACCGGCCAAGCGCCCACGCATCTTTCGGGAAGTGCGCAGGCACCCAATCCATGATCACTCCGATACCCTCCCGGTGCAGGTAGTCAATGAGGTACCGCAGATCGTCGGGCTCACCGTAACGCGCAGACGGTGCGTAGTAATAACTGACTTGATATCCCCAGGATGGACCATAGGGATGTTCCTTGAGTGGAAGAAACTCCACGTGAGTGAAGCCCATCTGCTTGACGTATTCGGCGAGCGGCTCCGCCATTTCGCGATATGTGAATTCGCGCTTCCCTTCTTCGATCCTTCGTCGCCACGATCCGAAATGAACTTCGTAGATCGAAAGAGGTTTGCGCCAGTGTTCACGGCCTGCGCGACTCTTCATCCATTTCGCATCGCGAAACTTGTACTTCGAGTCGTAAATGATGGAGGAAGTGTCAGGTGGAACTTCAGTGTATTGCGCGTACGGATCGGCTTTGAGAAACGTCTGGCCAGTCGCCGTGTGAATCTCGAATTTGTAGAGCATGCCTGGCGTGAGATTCGGAATGAAGAGTTCCCAAACTCCTGAATTGCCAAGCCCGCGCATCGGGTGCGAACGTCCGTCCCACGCGTTGAAGTCGCCGACAACACTAACGCCCCTCGCGTGCGGCGCCCAGACAGCAAAGGCAACGCCACGCGTGCGGCCCAACTTCGTCACGTGCGCGCCGAGTTTCTTATAGATCTCTTCGTGCTTGCCTTCACCGAAGAGGTGTAGGTCAACTTCACCCAGCGATGGTGGAAGATCATCGGCGGTGAGCGCGGGCTTTG
The DNA here is from genome assembly GCA_035941575.1 of Pyrinomonadaceae bacterium. GTDB lineage: Bacteria > Acidobacteriota > Blastocatellia > Pyrinomonadales > Pyrinomonadaceae > PSRF01. Next base: position 1,147 of record DASZDV010000355.1, on the reverse strand, counting down.
TCGCCGCGGGTTTACGGCTGCGTTTTGACGTCCGCTTGGTGGCCCCTGTTGTCATCAGACCGTGGCGGGTTCGGGTGTAAGCGATCGAGGTTCAGCGAAGCGCGTAAAGATCTCAGCGCCGTTGCCCTTTTCGACTTGGTTGCTCTTTGCGTTTGCCAGTAAGGATAGAAATTGTTTCCGAGGAGCGTCGAGCCCCAGCTGGTTTTGTAGATCGAGCACGCGAGCAGCATAACGCAACACCTGGATCGTTTCGATGCCCGCGAGATCAGAGAAGAACCACCCACAACTGGTGAACATCAATAACGCACTACGCTGCATCTCGAGCAACTTAAAGACACGTGCTTGCTCTGTTTCACTCAGCGGCTGCACGGCATGACGCGTGAGAAACTCTTCTCGTCGTCGAGGCTCCAGGAGTACTGAAACGTAATCATTTCGCGCCGCCCATGGATCGCGCAGCAGTTCGCCGGCGCTGGACTCAAACTTCAACGCCGTATCATCGCGCAGAAAATTCAATGCGACGCGCAGAGGATCACGCCACGCCTGGTTCCACCCAGCCTCGCCACCAGTATGACAACCGCAGTCACGACTCCAACGACTCACACCGTGAGCGCAGCTCCAGGAACTGCCTTCGCCGTTCGGACCGTTGTCGATCTCGACGAGAAACTCAGTTGGATTACGATCGAGATACTCACCGTAGTTTGTGATCCAGAACCCGGCCTGCTTTGCTTCGAAGGCGAGCGCGTGAGCCAGGCAGAGATCACCAAACTTGAAATGGTGACCGTACGTCTCGCCGTCTGTCGCGACGTTCACGAGATCTCCGCGTTGCGCGACGCGCACGAATTTATCGACGAGTCCGCGGCTGGAAGTGAGTGCCTTTTCGAAGGCGATTGCTCGCGCTAGCGGACCGTCGTAGAAAAAAACCGCGATCGAACGACCAGACTTATCCGGATGCTCAAAGCGGTACGGGCGAGTTGTATTAACTTTCCCGGCAGAGACATCAATCCACGTTTGTTCGTCGCTAGCGACTCCAATCCCCCTCCCTTTCTCGCTCACGCTTTTGGCCTGTTCCGGTGCAAGGATCACGTAACGCAATCCCTGCTCGATCAGTAGCGCCAGCGTCGCGTCGTTCGCCGCCGTCTCCGGCAGC
>DASZDV010000354.1:0-4254 GCA_035941575.1 Pyrinomonadaceae bacterium | reverse complement strand
CGCGGCTTTTATCGACATCGCCGTGCGATGCAGGTGGGGGTCCGCCTCCACGTGCACCGAAACCATCTGCGCACCGGCCTGAACAAACTGGGCCGCGTAAGTACCTGGGTCCGTAATCATCAGATGTGCATCGATCGGCAAACGCGTAAATCCCGCGAGCGACTTCACAACGGGCAAACCGACAGTGATGTTCGGCACGAAATGACCGTCCATCACATCGACGTGCAGAATCCCCGCGCCACCGCGTTCGACCGCCTGGATCTGGTCGCCGAGACAGGAGAAGTCAGCCGACAGGATCGAAGGGGCTATATCGATATGCCTGTTATTGAGCATTCAATCGCCTCGGCGCTGCGAAACCCTTTACGGATTTTGCCTGGTCGGGTTTGGGACAGCCGGCGTGGGCCGAGGAGCCACCGGTCGTCTGTTGTCATTCACGTTGCCGCTTGGCCGTGAATTGGAATTTCGGTTGTCAGTACGATTCACATTCGGCTTCGGAACGTTGGCGTTTACGGGCGCATTGACGTTGGCTCGGTTTACGTTTGCGGGCCGGTTACTGTTTGCGTTTGAGTTGCCGGTTGTATTTGCGTTTGCGTTCTCGTTCGCGTTTTTGTTCTTTGGCCGCTTCGGCTTGTTCTCGTTCGAATTCGACGACGAGTTTGCCTTGCGATTGTCGTTAGTGCTCTCGTCATCCGGTGTGACTGGCTCAGGTGACTCCCCTTCCTTGGTCGGACGGCTAAGATCCATCGCGACAGTCTGACCCGCCTTCACAACTTCGCCGGCTCGCGGTAACTGGAACACTACTGTGTCGGGCTGTGTCTCGTTGCTGGGCCGGTAGGCGCGCACACGAAAGTTCAGATCGGCGTCCGCCAAAACCTTTTCCGCTGCGAACCGATCCTTGCCGACGACATCGGGGACTTTCACTTCCGGACTACGCAACGAAAGGTAGACAGTCGTGGCAACTCCGAAGAGAAAAACTGCCGCAATCGCGATAACAATAGCGATGCTTCGGAATACGGACGAGACTCTGGCGACAAGACTCAAGCGTCGAAGTCTAGCACCCGCTATTGTTGAGCCGCAAGCCGGAGACTCGCGATAAAAAAGCCGTCCGTGCCTTCACGATGCGGCCACGTGCGAGTGGTTGTTATTGGTTGAAAATTGGTGTGCTCTGTGAGAAACGCACGTATCACGTTCTCGTTCTCGTCGCGTTCGACGGAGCAGGTTGAATAGACGAGTTGACCGCCAGGTTTGAGGACTCGTGTGGCGTTTCTGAGAAAGAGTTTTTGTTGTGCGGCGAGTGGGTGGATGTCGTCTTCTGAAATGCGCCAGCGGATCTCCGGATTGCGGCGGAGTGTGCCCGTGCCGGAACATGGCGCGTCGATCAGGATGCGATCGAAGGCGTTATTTTCGAAAGGTAAGTGTTGCGCTGCGTCGAGAACCACGGATTTTATAGAGTTGAGATTTTGCAGCGCATTGGTTTTTATGACAGTTTCCAACCGTTTCTCCGATACATCGGAAGCAACAATCATAGCGCTGTCTTCAACTCGTTTAGCCATGAGCGTTGTCTTTCCCCCGGGAGCAGCGCACAGATCGAGCGCGCGTTCACCGGCATGGAGATTCAGGGTCTGGGCTACAAGTTGTGAGGCTTCGTCTTGAAGATAGATCTGACCGGCGACTGCAAGCTCGCGAACTAAGGAAGTTGCACCTGACACTCGCCACGCGTTGTCAGCGACTGCTGATGGCTCGACGATCCCGCCTGCTTCTCCCATCTGCGCAAGTATCTCCTTAAAATCCCCTCTCACAATGCGAAACGCCGTGTTCGGTCTCGTGTTATTCGCGCGCGCAAACGCCTCTGTCTCACGCAGTCCGAACGCGTTGATCCAACGCTCCAGTAACCACGGAGGATGCGACGTTTCAATAGAGAGTTTTTCTAGAGGATCGGAGACGGCAGAAGGATCGAAATCAGGTTCGCGAACCGCACGCCGCAACACCGCATTAACCAAACCCGCGGCAGAACTTACGCGCGCACTCCGCACCAAATTCACTGCTTCATTCACCGCCGCCGACGCCGGTATGCGCGTCAGAAATCTGAGCTGGTACAGCCCCAGACGCAGTGTTAGCCGAACGGGTAAATCAAGACTCTCGATGCTGCGTTTCGAATAGTACTCAGCAAGTTTGTCGAGCCACAGTTGCCAACGCAGCACGCCCAGCACCAGTTCATGACACAGTGCTCGATCCGCAGGTTGTAGTTTCGGCTCGTCAGCAGCGAGGAGTATCGAGGAGAATGCGCCGGCTTCAACTTCGCGAAGTATGTCAAAGGCCGCGCGTCGTGCGGGTGAAATCTGTCTAATCTTACCCAAGACGATCGCCAACCTTGATGTGCTTGCCGTTAATGAAATCGCGCGCCGCGAGCCGCTTGCGCGCTTCCGGCTGAACTTCGAGCACTCGCAACGCTGTGCGGTCGGCACACTGCACAACCAATTCATCGCGGTGCGCGACGATCACTTCTCCCGGTTGAATATCGGAAGTCACGCACAGCAATGGTTGTGCTTCCCAGATAGTCAACCCGCGCCGGTTGAAAGTCGTGTAGGCGTTGGGCCACGGCTGAAGCCCTCGCACCCGTTGTGCTATTGCCCTTGCGTCCCTGGTCCAATCAATCAATCCATCTTCTTTTTTAAGAATTGGCGCAAACGTGGCTTGACTATCATCCTGCGGCTGCGGCGTGAGTTCATCCAGGCGCGCGAGCGTCTCACTCAACAACTCAGCGCCAATTTCCGAAAGCCGTTCCATCAGCTCGGGCGTGGCCTCAGACTTACCGATCTTCGTGGCGCGCTGTAACAGTATTGGACCAGTGTCGAGTGTTGGCTCGATGAACATCGTCGTCACACCGGTCTCTGTCTCACCATTGATAATCGCCCAGTTCGCGGGCGCCGCGCCGCGATATTGCGGCAACAACGAAAAGTGGACGTTGATACAGCCGCGCGCGGGTGTGCGTAAGAATTGTTCAGGCAGGATGCGGCCATAGGCGACCACGACCGCTACGTCCGCGTCGTGCGAAGCAAACAACTGTTTAGCTTCGTCGTTCTTTATGCGTTGAGGTTGATGAACAGTGAGACCGTGAGCGAGTGCGAATTCTTTGACGGGTGAAAATGCAACCTTGTTGCCGCGACCCGAAGGACGATCCGGCTGGGTCCAAACTGCTACGACTTCATGGCCGTCAGCGAGAATACGGCGCAGCGTGGGAACGGCCGCTTGAGGTGTTCCCATAAAGACGATACGCATGTGACGTCTGTATAAGTCCTATAGGGCCAATAGGTCCTATAAGGCCTATTCTCAAATCACGGTCCTCTCGGCCGCCGATGCCTTGCGACCTGTCGTCGCGCCGACCTTTTCCGCAGCAACCTTTGCTTGCAGAAACAGCAGCAGATAATCGCGCCCGCCCGCCTTCGAATCGGTGCCGGACATGTTGAACCCGCCGAACGGATGAACGCCCACGAGCGCGCCGGTGCACTTCCGGTTCAAATACAGATTTCCTACGTGAAACTCCCTGCGCGCCCTCTCGAGCTTGGCTTCATCAGCACTGTAGACCGCGCCCGTGAGGCCAAACAGCGTGTCGTTCGCGATGTTCAAAGCGTCATCGTAGTTCTGCGCCTTGATCACGGCGAGCACTGGTCCAAAGATCTCTTCCTGTTCAATCGTGTCGCCGGGTTTGACGTCGGCAATCACAGTCGGTTCGATGAAGAACCCCTGTTCGCCGTCGGATCCGCCGCCGATAACTACGCGACCGCCTTCGCTCTTTCCCTTTTCGATGTAGGAGTTGATCGTTTTGAACGCCTTCTCGTTAATGACGGCACTCATCGTCGTGGCGCGGTCGGTCGGATCCGCTAGTTTGATCTTTGCAGTGCGGTCCACGATCTTTTGCACCATGTCGTCGTAAACTCGCGCGTCGATAATTGCCCTCGAGCAGGCAGAACACTTCTGTCCCTGGAAACCGAACGCTGACTGGACCACGCCAGTCGCTGCATCGTCGAGATTCGCGTCATCGGCAACAATGATCGCGTCCTTACCGCCCATCTCAGCAACCACGCGCTTGACCCAGATCTGTCCTTCGTGAACTTTGGCGGCGCGCTCGTTAATCCGGAGTCCAACTTCCTTCGAACCAGTGAACGCAACGTAACGCGTCTTCGGATGGTCCACGATAACGTCACCAACTTCAGCACCGGAACCGGTCATGAAATTGACTACGCCCGGAGGCAG
>DASZDV010000353.1:0-2924 GCA_035941575.1 Pyrinomonadaceae bacterium | reverse complement strand
CCGTGGACATGATCAAACCGAACCTGCTTCGCGTGGCGCAACGATACTCATAATCTCCGCGTCTGCCGCTAGCTGACCGTCCACCTTGGCTTCCCCGCGCATGCGTTGCACGCGCGAGCCGATGCGGATGGCGGTGACTTCCAAAACAAGTGTGTCGCCAGGAACAACAGGGCGACGAAAACGCGCTTCCTTGATACCGGTGAACAGCACCAGTTTCTGATCGCGATCCTCGATCTCGCGCAACGCCAGTACAGCTCCGACCTGCGCCAGTGCTTCAACCACCAGCACACCGGGCATCACAGGCGCGCCGGGAAAGTGTCCCTGAAAAAACGACTCGTTAATACTCACCTGCTTGATTCCTACGATGCGCTCGCGCGGCACGAGTTCGACGATACGATCGACAAGCAGGAACGGATAACGATGCGGCAGCAGTTTTTGGATTGCCTGAGAATCGAGGACTGTTTCCATTGTCGATTGTCGCTTGCCGAGTGCCAATTGATTACCAGGCTGACTCGATACTAGTAGTCAATTGGCAATCGGCAGTTGGCAATCGACAATGCCTTTATTTGGGCGGCGTCGGTGTGGTTGATGCGGTAACAGGATTCTTACTGTTGAACTCCGTAATAAATGCGCGCGTGATGTCCATACTGTCCGCGGCGTACAGAAGCGGGACCTGAGCGCCGTCGATAATCACGTTGATGCCGCGTGCTTTCGCAAACGCTTCAAGAGCTTTGCCCATCTCGTCCTGCAACGGCGTAAAGAGTTCCTGGCGACGACGGTTGTAGGCGCCTTGCGCGTCTTCCGCCTTGCGCTGAATGTCTTTCTTCAGTTGTTCGAGTTGGTCGATCTTGGCTTGAAGTGCTCGTTGATCGATTGGCGTTCCTTCCGGCGCCTCCCGCAGTTTGTTGATTTCAGTTTCGAGTGCCTGCGCGCGGGTCTGCATCGCGTTGATCTCGTCTTTGAGTTTCTTGAACTCGTCGTTCAGCCTGTTCACGACGCTATTGAACTTCGCGATGCCGGTCTTTGGGTCCAGAAACGCATCCGTATAGATGACCGCAATCTTGCTGTTCGGCAGGTTGACTGTTGCTGGAGCGGACGGAGCAGGGGTCGAGGTTGGCTGAGCCGCCGGCGGCCTGGCCGGTTGCTGCTGCGCGCTGATCGAAGTGGCGAAAGCCGCAACGATCAGCGCGCTGATAGGAAGTAGTTGATGTCGGATCATGGTGGGTTGGGCAATTACCCAACTACGGCGTTGTCAGTGCTGCCGTTGCCGGGTTCTTGCTGTTGAACTCGTTAATGAAAGCCCGGGTGATGTCGATGCTCTCGGCTGCGTAAACAACCGGGACCTGACTACCGTCCACGATGACAGTGATGCCGCGGGCCTTGGCGAAAATCTCGAGAGCTTTGCCGATTTCCTGTTGCAAGGGCGTGAAAATATCCGAACGACGCTTGTTGTAAGCGGCTTCAGCATCCTCAGCTTTCCGCTTCAACTCGGTATTCAGTTGATCGAGCTGCTCACGTTTTAGCCGGATGGCGTTCGGGTCGGCGACGCTCTGCGTGTCGTTGATCTCTTTGGTCAACGTTGCGATTCGCGTCTGCAAGTTCTGCAACTCGGTTTGGCGCGGCTGAAATTCACGATTCAGCGTGCTAAGCAAGCTGTTGAATTTGGCGATGCCCGTCTTCGGATCGAGGAATGCATCGGAATAAATCATGGCGATCTTGCTGTCCGGCACCGCCACGTTAGCTTGCGAAGTGGCTGGTGCAGCTGCGGACGGGGCTGGTTTTTGTTGTGCCGACGCGCAGACTGCAACTGTCGTTAGCAGGACCACGGCCGCAAAAAATCGAACTATCTTCATACTTTCTTCTGTTACTCCTTACTTGAGGTGACGGGACAAACCCCTTAGTGTCTAAACAGCCGCGATTGGTTGGCTCAAGCGATTAGAAGGTCCGCCCGACACTGAAGCGAATGACTCTCTTCTTTTCATTAAAGAAGAACGGAAACCCGTTAATTACCTGGTTTTCACGGGCATTCGGATTATACGCAAAGATTAATCGAAACGGTACATTGATGACCGGCACCTGGACGCGCACTTCCATGCCCAAACTCGATCGGTAATCGCTGAACTTCGAGAACAGGCTGTCTGACAGTCTCACTACGGTGTTGGTCTGTGCTTCACCGCGGAGAAACACCGGCTGGAACCCCGGCGGCAAGCCTGTAGCCGGATCGACGTCGAGCCTCCGAGCTTCTTCGAGTTCTGCCTCGCTGACGATGCGATTATCGCGAGCAACAAGAGCGACGAATCCCAGTCCGCCCAGAGTCGGGTTATTGCACAGCGCCAGCGAGCTCAAGCTGATCGGAATCGGGATCTGCACTCCGCCAGCCTGAAATCGCGGACACGTAGTCAAGCCGATAGTCGAACCGAGAAATGGCTGGTCAGGCAGAAAGTTACTCGAGAACGTCTGATCGTTGCTGCTGCGAAGGTTGAAAGCACTGCCAACGTCAGCAAACGCTGCGAGACTAACTGCGTCGCTGATGATCGGTATGCGGTACTCGAGATTTGCTAACACCTGCGTGTCGCCACCAACCGAAGTAAACGAGGGTCGCAACTGCGCGACATTCGATCCAGATGGTCCTGTAAACGTGCCCAAAGCAGCCGCCGCCGAAGCCGGCAAACCAGGTATCACTCGAGGAGTGTCGGTCGGGTTCTCGGCGAAGACAACGTTGCGAGAAGTAATAAACGTGTCGACTGGCGAAATCGGACTGATCGAGCGAACGTTGTATCCGCGAATCGTAAACTCGTCGCCAAGGAAGAACCGTTCGAAGATCGGAACGCCATCGACGAACGCCAGCGATTGTGCGTTTCTGACTTTTTCAGTCGTCGCGAAGCTGCCTACAGTGCCGGCGATGATGCGGAAGCCAAACACTT
>DASZDV010000352.1:0-14013 GCA_035941575.1 Pyrinomonadaceae bacterium | reverse complement strand
CAAGATACGACGCTGGACCAGCAACTGTCACGAAGCCAGTTAAGGCCAGGGATGAGTTGAAGTAATGGTTGGCGTAGATCTGTTTGGAGACCGCGAGCACTTGCGGTCCGAAAGCCTGTTCGCCTTTGTAGATGGTTATGTGGTTGACGGCAATGACAGGCTTCAGACCGAGTTTAATCTTGGACCAGACAATCAACTCTTCGAGCGGGCGAAGCCGCGAATTGTCCACGGCGACGGCGACGTCGTTGAGGTAACCCGATACACGGCTGATCGCTTGCTGCTCGTCTGCCAATCGCACTTCGTTTCGCTTGTCGTGATACTCGATCAATGCCGCATCGCCACGCGTGCGATAGTCGCGCACGTACTCGAGCAGCATCGTTTTGAAGAGTTGGGTGGCCTGTTGTGGATAGTCAGGTGCCTGCCAGTTAACTTCTCGCGCAAAACGCTCGATCATCGCGGCTGAGAGTTTTATTTGGCATTGGCCGACGGCGCAGTCCTTCAAGTCTTCGATGTCGTTGGGTTCTAGCGTGAGATTCTCGAGGTCGCCGATGGCAGGCACGGCGGCGAAAACTCCTACCTCCATAACGGCAGGGTTGTTTTTTCGCGTCAAACTCTCACGATAAGTACGTAAAAACTCGTCGGCATTCGCGCGCAGGCTCACGAGTCCCGATACAGCAATTTCGCGTTTGTCCTGCGCCGGCGCGAGTTTTACGATTGTTTCGCCACGCTGTAGCGCCGCGAAGTCCGTTTCGTCAAAAGAGGTTTTTTGTTGGAGCAGGTTCTGAAGTTCGGCCACGGAAGTTTGGCCGTAAGCAACCGCGGTGCACGAACATACGACAGCCCAAACCAGAGAAAGTACCCGAAGCTGGTAGACCCGGTTTATCATGTGACCTCTTTTGTTACGCTACAAGGGGACTGCGACAGGTGTTCGCATGCCCTGTGCCACAGCCGGGCGGGGGACCTAATTAAATAAAATCGCAAATCGGACAGTCGTTTCAGGAAGGTGGGGCGTCAAATAGAGAATGGAGACGGAATTTAGATGCCACCCCGAATTATTAAAGTCGCCTCTTTGATTGTTGTTACATTACTGTTCACGCTGACGATTCTCTCCTCGCAGCGTCCGACGCCGCCGTCACAGCCGGCGTCAGGTCCGGGCGGAAAGCAATACGTACACTCCGGTGTAACCAAGAACCGTTATGGCACGGGCGGCGAGGAGTACTGGATCTTCGAACCAGACGCGCCAAAGCCCGCATCTGCGCCTGTTGTTGTATTCCTGCACGGTTGGGGCGGCATCAACCCGATGTATTACGGGGCGTGGATCGATCACATCGTCAAGCGCGGGAACATCGTCGTGTATCCGCGTTACCAGGCGACCCTTTTGACGTCCCTGAAAGACTTCACACCTAATACGCTACACGCCGTTAAGGACGGGATTGCTCGTTTGCAAACCGAGCGGGGACACGTCAAACCCGACACTGGTAGGTTCGCGGCGGTAGGCCATTCCATGGGTGGTCTGCTGGCCGCCAACATTGCTGCGTTGGCAGCCGAGTCAGGACTGCCGCGTGTGTCGGCAGTGATGTCTGTCGAGCCCGGTATTACAGAGGCTCCGATCAATGCTCCTTTGTCTGACCTCAAGAAGATTCCTGCCGAAACTTTGCTGCTGGCCGTCGCGGGAGAGGACGACACGCTTGTGCGGGAGGCCGACGCGAAACGGATCTATTACGAGAGTACGCGTGTGGCGGCGAACAACAAAGATTTCATTACGCTTGTTTCTGACTCACATGGCATGCCGGCGTTGCAGGCGAGCCATCGTGCGCCGACGGCTTTTGATAAAGACTATGACAGTGGTGAAGGATTTGGTGGCGGTCCGGCTGAGATCTTAGGGCGTAGGGGTGGTTTGCCGACGAGGCGCATTGACGGCCCGCAAAACGACAGACGCGAGCGTTTGGAAACGATGATGATTAACGCGCTTGACTTCTACGGAATGTGGAAATTGTTCGATGGTCTCTGCGACGCGGCGTTCTACGGCAAGAACCGCGAATACGCGCTCGGCAACACGCCTCAGCAACGGTTCATGGGCGTTTGGAGTGACGGCGTCCCAGTGAAGGAGCTGAAAGTAACGGACAAACCTTAAGGCAACAGGGTCGTAGGCTGTTTGGAGCGCCGAAGGCATAGGGTAGCGATTGGAGCGCCGAAGGCGCGGGATAGGGTGGCGATTGGCGATTGGAGCGCCGAAGGCGCGATAGAAGGTAGCCAGTGGCAAGCGCGAAGCGCGTAGCCTCTGGATCGTGTAAGAGAAAAGATTTGAGGCTCGGAGAGCCGACAGAAATTCGGGCGGCGCGTGTCTGCCGCCCCTTCAGGGCTGTTTGCTTCTTTGATTGATCCAGGGGCTTTGTGCTCCGCTCCGCTTCGCACTCGCCCCTGGCTACCTTATTGCCGCGCCTTCGGCGCTACTTCACGGCAAGGGACTGCTTGGCTATTGCCGCGCCTTCGGCGCTACTCTTAATGCCGCGCCTTCGGCGTTACTTCGCCACCACAGATCTTGTCGCAACTCCTCCGAGACTACTCCGCACCGTAATATTCTGCGGGTTGGTAGAGAAGCTCAACTCCCCGCGATACTGGCCGCCACCGGCATTCGACAACGTGCCGATAAGCTGACCCGTCGAACTCACAAACGCTTGCAACGTCGCACTGCTGCTCGTGCTCGTCGCTTCGACCCGCAGCGAGCGCTTTGCACTGTCGTACTCGGCTCGCGTGATGTTGACCGTGTCAGTAGACGGCGGTGGCGGAGGCGCAGATGCCGGATTGATAGTCAACGTCGCGCTTCGCGTTACACCGTTCAATGTGGCGCTGATTGTTGCTGTTGCTGTAGCTGTAACCGAGGCTGTGCCGACGGTGAACGTTCCTGTTGACGCGCCTGCGGCGATCGTCACGCTCGGCGGAACCGTCGCTCGCGCACTACTACTTGCGAGATTCACCACCGTTGCACTCGGAGCTGCCGCGCTCAACGTCACAGTTCCAGTAGCGTTATTCCCTCCTACGACTGAAGCCGGACTCAACGTCACTGCCGAAACCGTAAGCGCGGGTGGCGGTGGAGGTGTGGACGACGGAAGAACCGTAACGCTGACATCTCGCCTACCGAGTTGATTATTCCTGATGCGAACAGTCACGCTCTGACTTGAGGTCACGTTTCTCGCGTTTGCATTGAACCTCACGCTCGAAGTTCCTTGCGACATGAACACGCTTGAAGGTACCGAAAGCACGGTCGAGTTACTGCTCGAGACCGTGAACGTAAAACCATTCGCGGGCGCCACGGCGCCGGGCACGAGATTAATCGTTATCACCGTCGAATTTCCGCTCACGACTGCTGACGGATTCGCCGTCACGCTTCCGTAAGCAGGTTGAACCGTCGCTGCGCCGGTCGAATTCAATGCGAGCGCCAGCGCTGGACTCGCGCCCACGATCGGCAGAGCAATATCAGGCCGGCCGTCGCGATTGAAATCTCCGTTAACTATCGTTCCGCCGCCAATACTCGACTGCGCGGGTGGCACGAAGTACCGCGTCGGCGCGCGGAAAGTGCCGTCGCCGTTTCCCGGTCGAATTTCCATTAAGCCGTTCGTACCGTTGCCAAGCGCGAGGGCGAGATCGAGAAAACCGTCGCGGTTGAAGTCGGCGATGACTTGATACTGCGGCACGTTGAGGTTCGGTTCGGTGAGAATCGAAGGCGGCCCGAAAGTACCGTCGCCGCGCCCGAGCAGAACTGCGGTGCGGCTACCGTTCAGAGGAATCGCGACCACGAGATCCTCAATCGTGTCGCGGTTGAGATCCGCGATATCGATGTCTGTGCCGTCAACGGCCAACGTATCGGCGGTTAGAGTAATTGTTGGTTGCTGGAGGAACGTTCCGTTGCCAACGCCAAGCAGTGTGTAAAGTTGTGAACTGTCGCCGGCGATGCCGAGGTCTTTGATGCCGTCGCGATTGAAATCACCAACCGCGATCCGCGACATTCCGGTTCCAACTTCGATTTCGAATGCAGGTTGAAACGTGCCGTCGCCCAAGCCCAGCATCACTGTGATGCTGCGCGATACGAGGCATGGAGCAGTGAAGCAACTGATTGAGTGGGCCAACACGACGTCCAGACGGCCGTCGTTATCGAGGTCGGTAGCCACGACGGCTGGCGAATCTGCATTTGCGGTGTTTTCGAAGTTTGCTGGTGGATTGAAAGTGCCGTCACCATTGCCTGTCAGCAGTGAAAGACTGATTGCGGGATCGCTGAGTGAAACGGCCAGATCGACTCTTCCGTCGCCGTTGAAGTCGCCGGCCGCCACGTCCTGTGCCTGACCGCCAGTGCGAAACTCGACCTTCGGCCGGAACGTACCATTACCATTGCCCAACATCACACCGACCGAATTCAATCCAGTACCAACGAGATCCAGGACTGCATCGCCGTTAACGTCTACAGCGACGTGATTGTTTCCGAGTGAGGGAAGATCGCTGCGCGAGAAACTTGCCGATTGCGCGAGAGCAGTTGTTTGAGCGAGTGCTAATCCGAAACCAAAAATTGCAATTAAAACGGCTAAACGAAAAGAAAACCCATAGTTCGTAGACATGACACATTCCTCCAGTCACACAGTTCTCCAACAGCCGATAAAAATACAACTGGAGAGGTATTAATCTAACGAACACTGTCGGGGAGTCTTGCTGGGAGGGCTCGACTATACGAAAAGCTTCGTTTGTCTGACAACACACTTTTTTGTGTCGGTTGTGATCTGTCGAGTTGACGAGGATGAAACATTTCCCATCGCGTTTCGTACCAGCGAGACAAGTCCAACGGTCGTTTCCCGTCACAGAAGGAGACCACAGTGAAATCACGCTTGCTAATCTTTGGCTCTGTTCTTTGTTTGTATCTCTCAGTCATTTCGTTTCCTACTTCCGCGAACAGAAATGTTTTGCCTGCGGACTGGCCACAGTGGCGTGGTCCCGAGCGCAGTGGTGTGACGAAAGAGAGTGGCCTGTTGAAGCAGTGGCCCGCGAGCGGACCGAAACTCGTTTGGCAAGTGAACGATCTCGGCGACGGCTATTCCACGCCGGTGGTTGTTGGAACGCGCATCTACGTGATGAGCAACCAGGGAATGGATAACGAATACGTTCAAGCGCTCTCAGCTGACAATGGTAAATCGATCTGGACCACGCGTGTGGGAAACGTTGGGAATCCAAACCAGAACCCGCCGTATCCGAAAGCGCGATCGACTCCGACGGTTGATGGTGACTACTTGTACGCGCTCGGTTCGGATGGCGACCTCGCTTGTCTGGAAGCGAAGACAGGGAAGATTCGCTGGTCGAAGAATGTGCGAAAAGAGTTTGGTGGGCAGCCGGGTGAGTGGGCGTATGCCGAATCGCCGCTGGTTGATGGTAATGCTGTAATTGTTACTCCTGGTGGACCAGATGCGACGATGGTCGCGCTGAATAAAAAGAGTGGTGAGTTAATTTGGAAGTCGGCGATTCCCGGCGGTGAGCCTGCCGGTTATGCGTCGGCGATCGTGGTCCAGGGTGGCGGTAGAAAGCAGTACGTACAACTGTTGAGCAAGGGAATGGTTGGAGTTGATGCAAAGACTGGCCAGTTCTTGTGGCGTTACGCGGACGTTGCGAAAGGGCCGGCGCAGTATTTCACGCCTGTTGCGCGTGGGGAATATGTGTATTGTGGAGCGCTCGGCGTTGGCGGTGGCATGGTCCAACTGAAAGCGAGCGGTGCGGGCGTGAATGCCGAACCGGTTTATTTCAAACGTGGATTGCCGAACGGGATCGGGGGCGCGGTTATCGTCGGTGATCATCTTTATGGGACGGAAGTTGCGCAGAAGTTGGTGGCGGTGGAGTTCGCTACCGGCAAGGTGATGTGGGAGGCAGAGAATTTCGGCTGGGGATCAGTGGCCTCTGCCGACGGTTTGTTGTTTCTTCATTTGATTGACGGCGACATCGCGTTGGTTGAGGCGACGCCAGAAGGTTTTCGTGCAAAAGGACGGTTCAAACCGCCGTCGCAACCGAAGAAGAAGCAGGTTGGACCATATCCGGAGGGCGCGTTTGCGTATCCGGTGATCGCGAACGGCCGTTTGTACATTCGCGATTTGGGAACCCTGTGGGTTTACGATATTAAGTCCGGTAGTTAGGTGTTTTCAGCGCCGAAGGCGCTCAAACCGCTGGTTCGAAAAAACACCCGGCTACCCTATGCCGCACCTTCGGCGCTCGAACACCACGCGCCGTCTTCGGCCCATCAACTGTTTTCCAAAAAAACTACGTTGCGAACCTAACACCTTGAAAACCTTCCCTTGTATGCTCTGTGGCGGTTAAATACGGCCTTTGAGGATTGTCACATGCGTCGAGTGGTTCTCGTTGGTCTCGTTTATTTCGTCATCAGTTTCATCTCTGTTGCCTTAACCAAAGGCGCGGTTACGGAGCAGGTTGTTTTTGTTTGGCGGCTTAGCGCGTGGACGGTCAGTGCCGTCGTGTACGCGGCCCATATTGCGTACGAACATTTCTGGTTGCACAACTCAACGAATGTGCTCGCCCGCAACGTTGCAGTGGCTGTAGCAATTGGCGGCTTTCTACTGGCGGTCGGGGCGCTGGTGAATGCGGTCCTGACTCCGCGTCACCCGCCGATTTGGTTGTACTTTATCGCGCTCGTGTCGTGGCCTATTTTCACAGGCGCACCAGCATACGCGGTGGCATTTATCGTCGGGAAGCTATTGGACCGATTCTCGAGAAGATGAACGCATTCGGAGCGGTTTTCGTAGTTACCGTAGGAGGTGAGGAGAATGTACTGTTCAACTTGCGGCGTCGCAGTATCGCAGCGGCTCAGCTTTTGTAATCACTGTGGAGCGAGAATCGTCCGCGAAGACAGTGTGGCCCGCTCGGGCGAGGTTCGGCCTGAGTCGCTAATTTTTGGAATGCTCGCAACATTCGTCTTCGGTCTCCTCGCGACGTCGGTACTGATCGGAGTCATGAAGGCCGTGTTGGACATGCAGGTCGGACAGATCTTCCCTTTCGCAATACTGAGCTTTGTGATGATCATGCTGATGGAAGGTGTCTTCATCGGCCTTTTGCTAAAGCAACGAAGAAGTTCAGACGCGCGCGAACGTAGTCTGCCTGAACCATCTCGCGAGCAAGTCACCAACGAACTCGATGCGGCACAGCCACGAGTGTTGGCCGAACCGGTGCCGAGCGTGACCGAGCATACGACGCGCGCGTTCGACCCGATCCTTACGGAACGCAAGTAGCGGCTCGATCCGAACCGCTACCAGGTTCCTCTGATCGCCTTCCGCAAAAACCCGACACTCACGCACGCACAGCCGTTACCTTCAAATACTCCGAAGGAACGTCGGTGCCGCCGTCAGTCGCGCGGTTGTGCGTGGTCCAATGCTGCTCGAGGTCCCGCCGCAACGCATTCTGTCCGCTTTCATCGAGCGCGGTAAATGCTTTGTACGATGGCCCGTAATAAACGAAAAAGTGGTCGACCGTCTTCGCCGGACTAAACGGGTATTCAAAATGTATTGTTTGCCGGCTGGTTTCCAGATTCGAGGTTCCTTCACCGAGTCGCTCACGCACAACTTCTTCCGAACCCCACAAGACAGGCGACGGCATCCCTGGAGGCGGCGGTACGTGTGACGCCACCATCTTGAACATCTGCCCGATAAATCCGGTCGGCGTCCAGTTCGCCATTGCGATCAAGCCCCCGGGCCGGCATACGCGTTTGAGTTCCGCGGCGACCAGTTCAGGACGCGGAGCAAACATTGCCCCAAACATCGTGATCACAGCATCAAAACTCGCATCCGGGTAAGGAAGGTTTTCAGCGTCGCCTTCGTCGAACTGCGCGCTTAACCCTTCGCGTTTTGCAGTTTCTCTTGCTTGCTCGAGTAAGTTCGGGGCGATGTCGATGCCGGTTACGATCGCACCCAATCGAGCGGCCGGCAGTGCGAGATTTCCCGTGCCGCAAGCAACGTCCAACACGCGCGTGCCGGGTTTTAGATTGAGCCCTCGAACAAACTCCTCAGCTCCTCTCGCATACGACTTTGCAATCTCACCAAAATCGCCGGCGATCCACGTTGCGCGTAGCTTCGTTTTTAACTCATCAATCGCAGGCGTCATTTGCGTACCTTCCATTATCAACTCCTTTATGGCTATCAAGACATTAGAATCTGTTCACCTATTGAATAACGCGCAAACGGCGCGAGGGTTGGTCCAGTCGGACCCGTATAGTTCAACCGGCTTTAGCTGTCTTCCATGATTTTGCGCGCAATAGGTTGACTGCCGAATTGGACCTCAACTATTCTCCCACGTATCGAACCAGATAGACTGCTGTAACCGCGTTGCTCACTTGACGTCCGATGTGTCGAATGAATCGACGCTTAGAAGCAACGATGCGTACACCATCTCCCCGTCTTTTAACCTGCCTCGTTACTCAAAGGAGTACAGCTAGTTATGCTTTACAAACTCTTTACATCTTTATTCGTTTTGACTTGTGCGCTGATGCTTGCGGCGTGCGAACAGGTTGAACCAAACAAGCAGACTTCCGGCGCTTCATCCAGTGCAACCGCAAACACCGGTAAGATCGCGGTTACGACTTCGTCAGAAGACGCGCGAAAAGAATATCTCGCCGGACGCGATCTCCAGGAGAAACTCCGGATCACCGATTCCATTGCGCATTTCGATAAAGCAATCTCACTCGATCCGAACTTCGCACTCGCCGAACTCAACCGTGCAAATGTTTCACCTACGGCGAAAGAGTTTTTCGAACATTTGAACAAAGCAGTCACACTTTCTGCGAAGGCTTCGGATGGTGAACGCATGTTGATCGAGGCCACTGAAGCAGGTGCGAACGCGAATCCAAACAAGCAGAAAGAGATTCTGGAAAAGCTCGTGGCGGCTTATCCGAATGACGAGCGAGCGCACTTCAATCTTGGTGGTTACTACTTCGGTCAACAGGACTTCACCGAAGCCATCCATCACTACAAAAGAGCGACAGAGCTCGCGCCGGATTATTCGACCGCCTACAACATTCTTGGTTATGCGTATCGCCAAAACGAAGCATACAGCGATGCGGAAAACGCTTTCAAAAAATACATCGAACTCATTCCCAACGATCCTAATCCTTACGATTCGTATGCGGAGTTGCTCTTGAAGATGGGAAGGTTTGATGAGGCGATCACGCAGTACAACAAAGCGCTGAGTCTTGATTCCAACTTCATCAACTCGCATTTCGGAATTGCTGCAGCCTTGGCTTATCAAGGAAAGGCGAGTGAAGCGCAGGCTGAGTTGCAAAAGATCACGGCGAAAGCGCGTAGTGATGGTGAACGACGCACGGCGTTGTTTGGACAGATGGTTGTTGCGGCCGATAGCGGCAAGTTAGACCAGGCGCTGGCGGAAGTTGAGAAGCAGTATGCGTTGGGCCAAAAGACTAACGATATGCCCGCGATGGCCGGCGATTTGCAGTTGAAAGGCAACATTCTGCTGGAGATGGGAAAATCTGACGACGCGAAGAAGGCTTACGAACAAGTGCTGAAGACGACGACGGACTCAAACCTGTCGAAGGAGAACAAAGACAACGCAGCGCTGTTTCATCATTACAACCTCGCGCGGGTGGCAATTGCGAAAAAGGATCTGGCGACAGCGAAAACGGAGACAGAGATTTTCCGTAAGGGCGCCGAGGCAGGGAAGAATGCGAACCAGGTAAAGCTGGCGCACGAACTCGCTGGAAGAATCGCGCTCGAGGAGAAGAATTACGATACGGCGATAGCCGAGTTCGGCCAGGCGAATCAGCAAAACCCGGACGTGCTTTACCTGATAGGTTTGTCTTATCAGGGGAAGGGTGACGCTGCGAAAGCGAAGGACAGTTTTACGAAGGCGGCGAAATTCAATTCGCTCCCGCAGTTGAATTACGCGTTAGTGCGGAGTAAAGCGCAGAAGGCACTCACGACGTAGCGGATCCGAGCGACGGTGTTCACGGCGTGGGCGCCGAAGGCGCGGGAAGAAGTTAGCCAGGGGCCAGTGCGAAGCGAAGCGGAGCACGCCGCCCCTGGAATAATTAAGCAACGCGGCCAGCCCTGAAAGGGCGTCAGAACCGCGCGGCTACGTTTCTGTCGGCTCTCCGAGCCTCTAAATCTTTTTTACCTGATCCAGTGGCTGCGCGCTTCGCGCTTGCCACTGGCTACCCTCTGCCGCGCCTTCGGCGCTCGGGAATAATTAACGGCCCTGAAAGGGCGACAAACGCGCGGTGGAATTAATTCGTTACGGACGGGCGACGATCAAGACTGCGGGTTCAATTTCGCGCCGGTAGAACGCGCGCGGCCGCTGCACGTCGCTTACTCGCGAATTCTTTTGCGCACCGCCATCACCAGCAGCCGAGTCGGTCTTAAGAACTAAATCGCGCGTCTTTGTTTTCTGTTCCTGAAGTTGCGGCACACGTTCAGTAGCAAAGTCCAACCACTCCCTGATCGACACTAAACTGTCTCTCGGCGCCGTATCAGCCGCAACCGTTTTCAAGCCCTCTTCAACTAACGCGTAGGTCAAGTAACCATGGCCGAGTTGCGCTGACTCCAAAGCCGCTTGATAGCTCTGAGCTGCCGTGAGGATATACATTCCTTTCTCATAAGCGAGTTGGGCCAGCCCCTTTGAATTCATCGGACCGCGACGCTTCTCTTCCGCTTCAAGAGCCTGCCCTGAGTTACAAGCGTCGATCACAAGCACAAAGTTGCTAACGTCAATATTCTCGACGGCGTGCTCGAACTCTGTATCTGAGATGCCGTGGCTGAGCATCGTTTCCAAACCAGTCGCGTCAAGCGCAGTCCGTTCGCCTTTGTAACCCAGGTCGTGAGGTAACAAATAAAACCTCTGCCCTTGCGCCGTGCCATGACCAGCGTAAAAAACCACGACTGAATCCTCCGGTTGTGCCGGAGCGATCTGTTTCAGTGACGCCGGCGCGGTTGCCGGCAATTCTCCGCCACCAGCGAGCCGCTTAAGCGCTAACAGGATATTCGCTTTCGTTGCCTCCTGATCGCTCAGCGGAATAATTTCAACGCGCTGATAACGCGAAAGTTTCTGCTGCTGTCGCCGGAACTCCTCAGCAAAATCCTGCGCATCTGCCATCGCATATTTCAGATTGTACTGCGGGTTCTCATAAGCGTTGATTCCGATGGCCAGCACAAATGCAGTCGGCTGTCGTTTTATACTTTCAGTTCCCACGAGGTTCATCGTAGCGTCCTTGCTCTTAACGTTATCGCGATTAAACGCGTACGCTGTGAGTCGATTCTCGCCGGCAATCACAGGAATGGTGGCTTCGAATGTTGCAGTAGATTGGTCCTTTAAGACGTCTCCTCGCCAGATCTTTACTAACGAACCATTGCGGAACAGGCGCAGATCCTTGGCGCCGCTACCACGCGCATTGCTGTTGTCAGCCGCTTTCTCCGCTACTCGAATCCTAATCCTGATTTCTCGCTTTAACACCTTGTCGGAGGCGGTGAGGTCGTCAGTAGCGAGAGCTACTTCGGGCTGGCGGCGATCGATTTGCGCAATGTTTCTCGGAGCGCGAGGCTTTCGGCCGCTCATAATGTCGCCGAGCAGGCCAGGGTAGTAGAACTCGTTGAAGAACGTCTCACCTGGCGTCACATCAAACGTATTACCCCGGAATTGCCAAAGGATCTGATTCCAACCTGACGGCGATCCATCGAATAGACCATCGGGCGTAACTACGAGCCAATCCGCGTGCTGACCACTGAATGAACCGGTCAGATTTATAAGGGTTGCAAGCTTCTCACCAGTGACAGCATTCCAGATGTATTTGTCATTATTCTCGCCGAGTGCCACGAGAAATTTTTCGTGGGGACTAAATGTTATCGAGGTAAGGCGTCCCTTGTGTGGCAAGCTGCGGACGGTCCGACCGGACGAGATATCAAATAGATCGATCTTCGTTGCGTGAGCTACTGCAAGCAAACGTGCGTTTGCGCTGATAGCGAGAGCCGCAACTGAGCCGCTCTGATCGTCTTGCACGAGCTCAATTTTTTTTACTTTGCGTCCGCTTGCAGTTTCGTAGATGAAAACAACCGGAGCTTTGTTCTCAAAACCGGTCATTCCTACAAGGCTGCTATCAAAGCTGAAACCGAAGACAGGGACGATTCCCACTTCGTCGGCCTTTCCGCCATCCAGCGCGCGAAGCTTCTTGCCAGCTTTTCCGTCAAAGATCTGTATCTTTTGATCGTAGACCTTGTCCCAGTCATCTCCGGACGAAAAGATGTTGTAATCATGAGCCGACGTCGTGTAGATGCCTTTCATCGGAAAATCCGGCGCCGCTCGGAAGCGACCGTCGGGACTGAAATGCGGTTTACCTCTTTCGCGAGACGCATCGGCTTCCTGAATCCGCACCGGCGTACCGGTCATCGTGTCCCAGGTCTCGGTGATTACGCTCTTCAAAAGCAGTCTACGCGAAACGATATAACGCCCGTCCGCACTCATACTGACCGCACTGCCAACCGGAAATTTGTCGTTAGCAACAGCGCCCAGGGATTCGATCGCGTCAACGATCTGCTCAGGCGATCTAATGCCTCTCGACTGAAAGTCAGCCAACATCTTTGGATCGATTGTGTTGAGGAAAGCCGTTCTCTCCGCTGCGACGTTCTTATCTGCGGTGCCGCCCAGTGCTCTTAGCTCGTTTCCACTCACAACGTCGATAACGCTGATCGCTTTGCTGGCTCGTCCGGCTGTAGCCAGCAAACGGTGATCGTTGCTAAAGGTCACCACTCGAAGCCCGTTCTGATCCGGATGACCAGGCAAGTCTCGTATGAACTGTCCAGTCTTTGCGTCAAAAAGTTTGATTAGAGGACGGGTGTTGCTATCGCCTGGATCGGTCACTGTTATAAGAAAGCGTTCGTTTGGACTAAAACTCACTCGCTGAGGTGCGGCGCTGTTACCGGTGTTGACATCGTATAACTCGCGTCCCGTCGTCGCTTCCTGAACAGTTACAACCTCCCTGGTCTTGGCGAACGCTACCAAGCGTCCGCTGGCGCTAAAAGCGACACTTGAGTGTTCCGTTTCCGGTGTGGCCTGAAAGGTTAACTGTCTTATCTCGCGTCCGCTGAGGGCGTCATAGATCCAAATGCCTTTGTCAGGTTGTCCGACGGCAGCCAGTTGGCCATCGGCGCTGACAACGATTCTCGAATCGGATAACTTGAGGTTCTTTTGCCACTCTGCCTGCTGTGTCTCGCGTTTGTCTCTGCCGAAGATCGAAAACGATCGAAACGAGTCCCACTTTTCCATTCCGCTCTTGTCGTACTTAGTTTTTTGTGAGCGCAGTTCCTTACCGGACGCGACGTCCCAAACTTTGATTGCATCTCCACTCGCACTAGTCAGAGTGCGGCCGTCTCCGCTGAAGGCGACTCCGCCAACCGGCAGCACGTGTCCACTTAGAGTCCTGATCTCGCGTCCGCTGTGAACATCCCAGATCTTGATCGTGTTATCTCGTGCACCGCCGGCGATACCTCCACCTCTGAACGTCGGAAACTCGCGCTTACTGATCATGTCTCCGCTGCCGGATGCGAGTAACTTCCCATCCGGACTTACAGCCAGTGCGTTGATGTTGGCGGAGTGACCATACAGCGTGCGAAGCAGGTGACCTGTGGCGGTGTCCCAGATCTTTATCGTGTCGTCGTTAGCACCGGAAGCGAGCCAACTAGCGTCGGGAGCGAAAGCGAGGGCGTTTACGGCCTTCGTGTGACTCGACTGAATTACAACTTCGGGTCTTGGACCCGAACCGAGTTGATCAGGCGCAGAAGTCTTAATCGAACTGGTCGGTAGTCCGAGACCTCGGTTTTCTTGTCCCCCTGGTTTTTGTTGTGCGCCGGATTGGGCAGCCACAAGAAAGCACGAAAAACACAAAACGAAGAATGGCTTTAAGGCTGGTTCAGTCATGGATGGTATTCGCTCTGTACTAACTCTGCATCTCTGAGACTTTAACTCTGAAATTCTTTGCGT
>DASZDV010000351.1:0-14240 GCA_035941575.1 Pyrinomonadaceae bacterium | reverse complement strand
CAGTGTTTTCAGTAGAAACGGTGCTTCGGCCAACACGTGCGCGATTGCGATAGTGAAGTAGAGATCCCTTGTTTCCGTGTAATTTGCTGTAAATCCCACCCACAAAAGGACGACCGCTATGACGCCGACGACTAACACCGCGGTCCGTGGAAATGTTTTCGGTGTTGCGTTGAACTTCGAAGAACCCGGCCCGAGCAGCGGCAGCGCAAAGATCCACACACCGTAGTGCAACATCTCGAGAAACAGGTGCACTGAGACCAGCAAGTGAGTCGAGACTTGCGGCAGCAACTGCGCGCCGGAATGTTGCGTGATGCGCCAGAACAGCCCGTTGTCACTTGCGAGTGCCGTTGTTCCTGATAACTGCCAGATCATCACGCCGACGATCAACGGCAACAGAAGCAGGCAGCGCCGGTATGCGCCCAGCCACGCCGGTCGCGATCGTCTTAGCTGACGGTCGAGAAACCACAGCGCGATCAGCGGATGGATGTAGACGATTGCGAGGCTGAAGAGTTCGGGAGCTAACCAGTTCAAAGAGGCTGCGGTAAGTAGGAGCGGCATGGTCCAGAACCAGTCTGACGCGCGTTTCTGTTTTGCGCGCAAGTGGATGAGCAACGCCAGCCAACCGAGCATCAACGTGTTCCAGGACGCAAGTAACGTGAGCCAGGTTTCATTGGACCAGGCGACGGTTTGATAAAGAAACGGCAGCGAGACGTACGTGATCGTAAGAACCGCGAGACCAGCAAAAGCCGTAACAAAGAACGTACGCGACCTGCCGAAGCGCGCCGGCAGACGCATCAGGAAGTAGCGAAATTCAAACCAGTTGTGCGGGCCCGCAAAAAGAAAGACCGTGATGATCGAAACTTGCAACGGCAACCAGCTCGCCAACACCGCCGAGGCGAGCACACACACGCCGAGTGTGCCCACAAACCAGCGCGCGCTATCAGCGCGTTGTGCTACCGCTCGCCACCGGGCGACCTGTAATTCAGCAGTTCTTTCCACGGATCTACTCGTCGTCGCCCGTTTGTTTGGGATTGTACGGAACGAGCAGTTTCACGCCCGGCGGAGTGTTCGGCTGGTCGGGAACGACTTCGATCACAAAATCGCCTGATGTAGTGCGTCCCTGCGCGAAATTCTTCGACAGCCGCGTCCAGTTCAAATAGCTGGGCGGTGGACCAGCATTACCACGCGTAATGATTGCCGCGGCGCCGAGCACAGCGACGATCAAAACTCCCGCAGCAATTGCTTTTCGCCCGCGATTTGCAGATGAATTTCGCGCTGAGCGCGCCAGCCAAACACCCGCGAAAGACACGGAAAGAAACAGCAAAACGCCGGCAATGATCGTGCGCACCGGACTCTGAGCGACGCTAAAAACGGCGGCCGTGTTACTACCGCCGCCGTCCAATGCAGCACGCAGTTCCTGCAAATCAGATTGTGAAATTTGTAGGCGTGCCTGCCAGACTTTTCCATCGGGCACAACCTCCAGTTTTCTTTGCAGCACTACCTTCGTTGATTGCGGAGGCGACTTTGGTTTGGCGATGTCGGCAACGATCGTCTGGGCGGCGAGTGCAGTTAGAATCACTAAACAAACGAGGGACAGAAGGGTCTTCATTTCAGTCTCCTTTGGGGCGGGCTTAGGTCAGGTGTCATAGTGTAGAATCGAGGTCAGAGGTAAATCAATTGGCCCGCGAGCTACGAGTAATCAGCAATAATCAAAGAATTCGTCAACCCAAACCCGAATGGCTCCGCATTCGTCTCGGTGATCCAACGAATCAGAACAACGTTTTGCAGCTCATCGAAGGGTTGAATCTGCACACGGTTTGCCAGGAAGCACGTTGTCCGAATATCTTTGAATGCTGGTCCGATCGCACAGCGACTTTCATGCTTGGCGGCGACATCTGCACGCGTCATTGCGGCTTCTGCGCCGTCGGTAAGGGGAAGCCTGCTGCCTTAGATCCAGAAGAGCCTCGTCACGTTGCCGAGGCCGTGGGCCATTTAAATCTGGCGCACACAGTGATCACTTCAGTTAACCGTGACGACTTGCCCGACGGCGGCGCGGCGCATTGGGCCGAGACCATTCGCGAAGTGCGCGCACTCAATCCCACTTGCAAAATTGAAGTTCTCATCCCCGATTTCAACGGCGACGAAGACGCACTAAACACCGTACTTGACGCGCAACCCGACGTGCTCAACCACAACACTGAAACGATCTCGCGGCTTTACCGGCGCGTCAGGCCCGATGCGGTTTACCAACAGTCGTTGACGCTTTTGCAGCGCGCGGCTGCGCGCCGTGATCGTGAAGCGCGCGGAATGTTGACGAAGAGCGGAATCATGGTGGGTCTGGGCGAAACGTTTACGGAAGTCGTTGACCTGATGAAGGATTTGCGTTCCGTTTCGTGCGACATCATGACGATCGGACAATATCTGCAACCACACGCGCGACGTTTACCGGTTGAACGGTACGTCACGCCCGAAGAATTCGCCGAGTGGCGCGAGATCGGAATGTCGCTCGGTTTCCGTCACGTCGAATCAAGCCCGCTGACACGCTCCTCATATCACGCACGCGAACAGGCTGAAGACAGATCCCCTGTGGAACAATCTGCGTGAAAGCCGCGATCTTCAGACAACACGGCGGACCAGAGGTACTCGAATATGCGGACGTCGCCGATCCGCAGATTCGCGACAACGAAGTACTCGTTGAAGTCAAAGCCTGCGCTCTGAATCATCTCGACATCTTTGTTCGCCAGGGTCTTCCCGGGATCGAGATCCCGCTGCCTCACATTCTTGGAAGCGATATTGCAGGTGTTGTGCGTGAGGTCGGAGAACTGGTCACGTGGGTGAAACCCGGTGATGAAGTGATGGTCCAGCCGGGGGTCTCTTGCGGACATTGTGAAGCTTGTCTCAGTGGACAGGACAATCTCTGTCGCGAGTACGACATGATCGGCTATCGCCGCGACGGTGGTTATGCAGAACTCGTAGCGGTCCCGGGTGTGAATATCATTCCGAAGTCTCCACAGTTAAGTTGGGAAGAGGCCGCAGCTTTGCCGCTCGTGACGGTGACCGCCTGGCACATGCTCGTAACACGCGCGAAGGTGCAGCCGGGCGAAGACGTGCTGGTACATGCCGCTGGAAGCGGGGTTGGTTCAATCGCCATTCAGATCGCGAAACTGCATGGCGCGCGCGTAATCACCACGGCGAGTACTGACGAGAAACTCGAAAAAGCGCGCGAACTCGGCGCGGATGTGACGATCAACTACACGCGTGACGATTGGCCCAAAGAAGTTCGACGAGTCACGGATCGCAAAGGCGTGGACGTTGTGGTCGAGCACACGGGCGCCGCTACGTGGCCCGGTTCGATCAGCGCTTTGAAGAACAACGGCAGGCTCGTTACATGTGGAGCGACCAGTGGGTTCGACGCACGGACCGATCTGCGACAGGTCTTCTATCGTCACCTCACGATACTGGGATCGTTCATGGGTTCGAAAGCCGAGCTACTCGAGGCGATGAAGTTTGTCCGCGGGGGAAAGATTCGCGCCGTAGTGGATCGGGTGTTACCGCTGAGCGAGGCGAGGCAGGCGCATGAGTTGATCGAAGACCGCGCGCAGTTTGGAAAAGTGGTCTTGAAACCTTGAGCCACGAAAAGGCACAAGAAGCACAAGAGTTGTTCTCTATACTTTTGTGCTTCTTGTGCTTTTTTGTGGCTTAGCGGGCGGAATAATCTTCAGTCACAAAACGTTTCTTCAGCAGCGCAAGATTTCCTTCCTCAAGATTGAAGTTGGTTCCCGCGATCACCTTTTTACCCTCATCCGTGGTTACCCAATCGACGACTTGCGGGGCGTTGCTGCGCAGAAATGCGCCGTCGTCCTTGTCGAATGGTTTGCCATCTTTTCGCGCGAAAACGTAGATGTAGGTGAAGCCGCCGTTACGAACGTATTGGAGGTCTTTTTCGAAGCCCGTGAGTGGGGATGCTTGTGTTTGGGCCGTCGGTTCAGGGGAGGCTTCGGGTGTTGGGCTGGTTTTGGCAGCGGGAGGCGTATCGGCGCACCCCGCCAAACAAACACATAAAACCAGGAACAAGAAACACGATTTCTTCATGATCAATACGGCTCGTTTTCAGAAGCGTCCACCCTCGTGTCGCGAATATACATTATTGTGCACTCAGCATCTTCGTAAACAATATCAAACCACCCGCTCTCCCGAGCATGCGTAAAAAAATCGTCATGCTCATGATCGGTGAAGACGTAGCGCGCGCCGAAGCGATCCCGGATTAATGGTCCCGGATCCGACTCCTGCCCCAGGTTAATGCGATCGGATAGTCGCGCTAGGTCAGGGTGCTTATCAAGTATGTACGTAGGATCCAGGCCCGACACGTAATAGTGCGTTTCATCGAAATAAAAGAGGCGAGGGAAGTCGTCCCAGTTTGTGTTGTAGACGAGCTGTCCCGGTGGAATGTTGGCGCGCATCCACACCGCGCCTGATCTGTAGTAGCCGTGCGGCCTGGCCCGTTCGATGTCGTCCATCGCGGCGCGCAGGTTGAAAAAGAGAAAGATACTCAGTGCGAGCGCCACCGTCGCCACGGCGATGGTTCTCATCAGCTCGCGAGTGTCGCTGGTCACTCGCTTTGTCCACGAGTCTTCGCGATCGAAGAACGGTTTCAACTCATCAACCACGTGAGGTGGCAATCGCGTGAGATAAGTGCGACCGCCTGCGAGCCACGGCTGTAAAGAGAACCCGGCGAACAGAATCGCAAACGGGGGCCAGTATTCCGCGATTCGTTTCCAACGCGCGGTCATCAACATCAACGCAGTCGAAAAAAGCAGAAAAAACAGTGGATGTTGGGCCTTCTTGCGTTCCACCGGATCGAAGGCGATATAACCGACTAGCATCGCGATGCACGAAAGCGCTGAATTTCCGAGAAACTCCCAGGAGTCATACGGATACCACTCCTGGCCTACTCTAGTCGTGTACTCAGTGAGCGTCAGTTTGATCTTGACGTGTTCGTAGAGCAGTTGAAAGTTGTGTGGGAAATAAGGGTTGATCACCATTCCCGCCGCGCACCCAAGGAGCACCCAAACTAACGGACGCCACTCAAAGCGCCGCTCAGTCCATGCAATTGTCACAACCCAAAGCACCGTCGCCATGATGAGGAGCACAAACATGTCGTAGGTCCATGTGAAGAGCAGCGCGACGATCACCAGCGGCCAGTATTTGCGGCGAAAGAAAAGGTGTACCGCGATTACGAGGTAAATAATGGCGAGGGGCGGCGCCTTAGCCATATTCAGCCGATAGAGGAAAGGGACCGAACAGGCAAGCAGGGCAATAAGCCACACCAGCACGTAACGAACACGATAGCGAATGAGCAGCCAGTAACACGAAAGCATCGCGAGGCTGGCGAAGAACACTGAGGCGATCTTCGCGCCCAGCCGCGGATCGCGAAATGCGACGAAAGGCATCTGGAGGATGTGGAAGAGCAGGTGATGGTCTACGTAGTCTTTGGCGTTGAGTGTCGTAAGCGGCAGCCACGGAAACTGCGGCGGAAACGATTTGTTCTTAATCGACTCCCAAAGCAGACGCGACCACTTGACGTGATAGTAGCCATCGTAGTCGCCGCAGCAGATCGAGTCTGTTGAGAACTGCAATTGCCGCATGATGAGAACGACGGCAATTGCGCCAATTACAAACCCGATGATTCGTGTGGTTGATTCAGATTGGAGCTTGGCGAGTATGCGGGAAGAAGTGGTCATCAATCGCTCAACCGTATCAGCAACTGCGGGGTTCAGAGTTGCTCGATCAGATCGAGTAGGGCTCGCGGATCGATTGGCTTGGTCATGTGGGCGTTGAAGCCCGCTTTGGTTGAGCGTTCTTTGTCGTCAAACATTGAGTAGCCCGTTACTGCAACCATCGGGGTGGTCTCGTAGCCGGGCAACTGTCTAACTTCACGCGCTAATTGATAACCATTCATCTCGGGCATGCCGATGTCCGAAATAATCACGTCAAACCGCCGTTCGCGTGCGGCCTTCAATGCTGCCGGTGCGGAAGCTGCGGTTACAACGGAGTAGCCCGCGTGGCTCAGGACGACGGCCAGCATTTCTGTGACGTCTGCGACGTCGTCAACCACCAAACACGAACGCCGCGTGCTCGCTTCGTGGTCCGTTTCTTCGGCATTGGGAGCGAACTCGGAAGCTTGATTGGGGTGATTGGGGACAAATTGGCTGAAGTAATAGACGGCAGGCTGAAAAAGCGCACTCACACGCGATGAATATTGATCTCGCATCCTACGGCCTTCCCACGTTTCAAGCCAATCGGAGTTGTGATGGAGAGCGGGCTTACTGTAGCTGAAAGAGCCGACGCGTGTCTATAGATCTGATCAATTAGTAACACGATGAAAACATCGTGGACAGTCTTAAATTATTTTGCTACGTTGACGCCAAACCCAGACCAACAAAGGAGCGAACCAAATGGCAGCGAGAAAAGGATCGAAAAAGTCTAAGGGTGCGCGCAAAGGCGGCGGCCGCGGCACGAAGAAGAGCGCCGGCAAGCGACGAGGGCGTGGCGGAGCGGCCAAGAAGTCGACGAAGAAGTCCGCCAAGAAAGCCGGAAAGAAGGGTGGCGCCCGTAAGACTACCAAGAAAGCTGCAAAGAGCACTAAGAAGTCTGCAAAGAAGTCACCCGGTAAAGGCACGAAGAAGGCTGCGAAGAAGCGGTCCACCAAGTCGACCCAATCGATCTCGGCCCCCGAACTTGCCGCTGAAATGGAAAGCGAGAGTTCCGCTGCTGAAGCAGGTGGCGGTGGCGGCGAAGGCATGGGTGGAGGTGAAGATAACGCCAGTCTCGGACAATAGGCATGATCAACAGAACTAACAGGACTTGGGCAGTTGGGTCCACCGGTTTCTCGTTAACTCTGTAATCCTGTCGAGCAGGTCATGTATCCCAGCGGCAATCTGTTGATTCCGGCCGAGCACGGGCAGTTAGAGGCAATACTAAAACAACCTCGAACCGGGTCACCGAAGGGCGTGGCCCTTGTTCTACATCCTCATCCGCTTGGCGGCGGCACGATGCACAATAAAGTGGTGTTTCGTGCCGCTGCCGCTTTGAACGATGCCGGTCTGATTACTCTTCGCATCAATTTTCGCGGCGTTGGCCAGAGTACCGGGCAACACGATCAGGGACGCGGCGAGCGCGACGACGTGCGCACCGCGCTGGATTACCTGTCGGCTGAGTATGCGGGGCAGAGCATCACGCTTTGCGGGTTTTCGTTTGGAGCGCGGGTGGGGTTGGAGGTCGGCATTGCGGAGGAGCGCGTGCGGTTTCTTATCGGAATTGGAACGCCGCTGAATTCGTATGATTTCGATTTTCTTCAGGCCTGCCGCAAGCCGCTGCTTTTGGTGCACGGCGAGCACGATGAGTTCGGAGATGTCGAACGCGTCAAAGAGATGGCGGCGGAGTTGGAGAAGAAAACCCAGGTCCGCATGGTCGTGATACCCGGCGCCGGACATTTTTTCGAGAACGGGTTGGATGAATTAAAGCAGGCGATTACTGACTGGATCACGGAGCAACTTTCAGCCACAGATGACCACGGATGACACAGACTAGAAGGGACTACCTCTCTGTGTTATCCGTGAAATCTGTGGCATAACTACAGACATGCACGAATACACAGATCCTGCGATACGGATCACGTTGTTGCCACGTGATACCAATTCACGCGGCACAATTTTCGGCGGCGTGATTCTGAGCTACATCGACACCGCCGGCGCGATCCAGGCGCACCGGCACACAAAGATGGAACGCTTTGTCACCGTGGCGATGAAGGAGGTCATCTTTCACAAACCGGTCTTTGTAGGCGATCTGGTGAGCTTTTACGCGGAAACAGTTCGCGTCGGTACGACCTCCATCACCGTGCGTGTAGTTGTGGAAGTGGAACGCTTCGGGAAGAGCGAACGCGTTCGCGTCACCGAAGCGGAAGTGATCTACGTAGCGGTCGATGAAAACGGCGAGAAGGTAAAGATCGTTACGCGCTGATCAATTGAGCCGCGTTTGCATTCGGCGCAGAGCGACCGCGGCTTCCGCGAAGTCTGGTTTTTGTTGGAGGGCGAGGCCGTAATGGCGCGCGGCGTCCATGAAGCGGCGCCGCGTTTCGTAGACGCGTCCCAGGTTGAAATGCGGAAACGCGTACGACTCATAACGAGGCGCGAGCAAGGCCCGTTTGAACCACCGGACAGACCCGTAACTGTCGCCTTTCGCCAACAAGTAACTGCCAATGTCGTTGTACGGATTGCCTAACGTGTCGTCCACCCGAATCGCCTCTAAACACTCCTGGATTGCTTCGTCGTAACGTTGCTCGAAACTGTAAACCCAGCCTAGAAACGTGTGGGCCTCGGCAGTTGGATAGGTTTCGATAGAACGTTTGTAGAGCTCGATCGCGCGCTCGTAGTCGTTCGCAAGCTGCGCCTCGTAGGCCTCATGAAACAGTTGATTGGCCTCGTATCGCTTCATTCCAGCACTATCGTCGTGGATTTCCATAACTCACTTGCAATCCGGATCGGCTTTCCGGACGGTGTCCAGACGTTTGATCCGTCCCTCCACTTTCGGCGCAATCGCGCGCGCGGCGCTAATCGCGCGTTGCAACGCTTCTGAATCCGTGGGCGCACGCTCGGGCGGAATGATAACCGTTGCGCCTTTCAGCATCGTATAGCCGTCGCCACCATCGAGCCCGACGAAGGTGGTCGTTGTCAACGTGTACTTTCTCGCCTCGTCCAGCGGCCGTCCATTCACTTTCAGATCAACGATACGTGAGCCCGGCGGCCGCGAGGCGTCAAACGAAAACTGAATGCCCGAAACCTGCGGGAAACCGCCCGGCTGCGCGTCTTCTGCGCTGCGACTGACTCCGTGTTCCAGCGCCGCCCGCAGCGTTGCGCCGCTTATTTCTATCTTAACCAACTGGTTTTTGAAAGGCAGGATCGACAACACGTCCCTGACTGTCAACCGTCCAACAGGAATCAATTCGTCAGCGCGAATCGAACCACCGTTGACGAGCGCAACGTCCGCTGTTGTCACCTTGCGAAACGTGTCGGCGACGAAGTTACCGATATTTGTTTCCCGAGTACGGTTTTCTGCGCTTCGCGCGTCTAACGCCACCGTCGTGCGGCCTACAGGCTTCGCGAGTTGGGCCAGCAGGGTCGCGTATTTCCGGTAGACTGAACTAAACTCCGGCGCTTCGGCCGTGTCTTTGTTTACTTCAATCACTTTCCAATCGATGCTTTCGAGTTTTCCGGTGCGTTGTGAGATGTTGAGATCGAAGCTGCCCATTTCACGGGCATCAGCGGTCATCTTGAAGATTGGGGCGCCGCCTGCATGCGACTCGAGCAACGTGTGTTCGTGGCCGCCGATGATCAGATCCACATCCGAACAACGCGCAACCTCTTTATCTTCCCGCATCGAGAGATGCGTGAGCGCAACGACGACTTTTGCACCGCGGTCGTGAAGTTCTGAGACCATCTTCTTTGCCGTGTCACACGGATTGTGGAACTCCACATCGGGTCCAGGTTTCGAAGTCGTTTTCGTTTCCGGGAGCACGAGGCCGAAGATCCCGATCTTCACACCGCCAAACTCGCGAATCACGAACGGCGCTGCGCCGCCGAACGGTTTGCCCGTTTTCGTATCGATAACATTTGCGGCGATCCAGCCAAATTTCGACTCCTGCATGCGTTGTTTCAACACGTCTGGTCCAAAATCGAATTCGTGGTTGCCGAACGTCGCGTAGTCGAGACCGACGGTATTCCATGCCTCAATCATCTGCGCGCCTTTGTAAGTGATCGACTCTACGGACGGCGAAATCGTGTCGCCCGCCAGTAGAAGGAGCGTATTCGGGTTTTCCTTCTGAATGGATTTCTTGAGGGTCAGCACGCGGGCGAGGCCGCCGTTTGTGTTCTGATCCACCGGCGAAAACTGATAGACGTCGTTCACCTGAAGCAACGTCACGCGAACACTGCACTCGGTTTTCTGCGACGAAACGTTCGTCAGGAACGCGACAATGATCAGAGCGAAGGCCAGAAACGACCGGCGGGCCAACAACACGGGACGGCTCATCATTTTTAACCTCGAAGTAGTGTTTTGTAATTCTGAATCCGCGAGGGACGTGAATTATACTCGGGTGGTTCAATGCCGGATAGGGAGACATTCTTCATCACCGGGTTTCCCGGCTTCATAGCAGATCGCCTGCTGGAACGTCTGGCACGGAAAGATTGCCGTTTTATCCTGCTCGTGCAGCCTTCCTGGTTGGACCGCGCGCGGTATGAGGTCGATCGAATCGCACGACTCACCGGACATGCAGTCGCTGATTTTCAGC
This sequence comes from Pyrinomonadaceae bacterium, assembly GCA_035941575.1. Classification (GTDB taxonomy): domain Bacteria; phylum Acidobacteriota; class Blastocatellia; order Pyrinomonadales; family Pyrinomonadaceae; genus PSRF01. Next base: position 3,895 of record DASZDV010000351.1, on the reverse strand, counting down.
TCGTCGAAGGAGACATCAGTCAGCCAAAGCTTGCCCTCGCTCCCGCTGCGTTTGATCTGGCGCAGCAGCAGGCCACTCGCGTCTTTCATCTCGCCGCGCTTTACGATCTCGCCGTTGCACGTGAACCCGCAATGCGCGTGAATGTCGGCGGAACGCGTAACGTAGTCGAGTTCGCGCGTTGTCTCCCCCGGCTGCGACACTTCCATCACGTCTCAACCTGTTATGTTGCCGGTAAACGCGAAGGAGTGATTCTCGAAACTGAACTGCGGCACGACGCCGGTTATCGCAATTTTTACGAAGAGTCGAAGTATTTGTCGGAGATGGAAGTCGAAAAAGTGAAAGACATGCTGCCGGTAACGATTCATCGTCCGGCCGTTGTTTGCGGCGATTCGCGAACCGGCGAAACAGCGAAGTACGACGGCGTTTACTATTTGATTCTTTACCTGCTTCGTTACCCGTCCTTGTCGGCGGTTAACATCGGTAATCATCGCGTCAGTCTGAATCTGGTGCCGGTGGATTTCGTCGTAGACGCGATGGCTGCGCTGGCGTTTGACGACAAGGCGATTGGAAAGACAGTTCAGCTCGCGGATCCGGCGCCGCTGACGACGCACGAACTCTTCAATGCGATCGCGGGGTCACTCAACGGCAAACGTTCGCATATGACGGCGCCGGCGAAGTGGGTGCGGTTTTTCCTGATGTTGCCGCCGTCGCCGAGGATTACCGGCCTGCCGCATCACGCTGTTCCGTATTTTTTCGTAAAGCAACTCTACGACACCAGCCAGTCCCACGTTCTACTAAAATCCCACGGTATTCAGTGCCCACCGTTCGAGAGTTACGTAAATCAGATCGTGGATTTCGTGAAGGCTCACCCTCGCATTTGACAATGCCCCGATTTAGAATTAGTCTAAATCCACTGTGAAAGGTACAAAGAAGGCCAGCGACCATAAACTGACCCCGCAAAGAGAAGCGGTGTTTCAGGTGATCCTCGAACGTGAAGATCACCCCACCGCCAGCGACATCTTTGAGGCCGCGCGACGACGTCTACCGGGCATTAGCTATGCGACCGTCTATAACTCGTTGCGCTACCTGAAGGAGGCCGGACTTGTTCACGAAATAAGTTTCGGCGACAGTGCCAGCCGCTACGACCGCGAAACAGATCGTCACGATCACGCGATCTGTAACGGTTGCGGCAAATTGGTGGATTTTGAGCTGCCGGAAGCCGCAAAACTGATGCAGGCGGCGGCGCGCAAGTCGCACTTTAAAGCGGAGTCGGTTCACTTGACCCTGCGCGGTCTTTGTCCTGATTGTCGCGAGTCGTAGCGAAAACTCGCGCAGGTTTTTAACGGAATAATTCAACTTTTTTGGAGGATACATGACAGCAGCAACAGCAGTAGCAGCAGAGAAGGCGATGGTGGGCCAGCCCGCGCCGGATTTTGAAATGGCTTCGACGAGAAATATCGAGAAACTCAATGAGCCGGTGAAGCTCGCGGACTATCGCGGCAAGTGGCTCGTGCTCGTTTTTTACCCGCTCGACTTTACGTTTGTTTGCCCGACTGAGCTGACGACCTTCAGCGACCGGTACCAGGATTTTGAAGACATCGGCGCCGACGTCATCGGCATTTCCACTGACTCGGTTTATTCACACCGCGCGTGGTTGAACACGTCGCGCGACAAGGGCGGCGTGGAGGGTTTGAAATACCCGCTGGCAGCAGATGCGACCAAGCAGGTTGCTCGCGATTACGGTGTGTTGATTGAAGAGCGCGGAATTGCGTTGCGCGGACTCTTCGTGATCGATCCCGAAGGCATTCTTCGTTACAAGGTGGTCCACGATCTAAACGTCGGCCGCTCTGCCGAGGAGACGCTTCGTGTGATCCAGGCGTTGCAAACGGGCGGTCTTTGCCAGGCCGAATGGAAACCGGGCCAGAAGACGCTTAATTCGTAAGGGAAACTGAGCCACAGATTACACAGAAGAACACACATCTGTGTGATCTGTGGCTAACCAGAAGAGAAACAGCAATGGCGATGAAGATTGGCACAGAGATGCCGCGGCTCGACGGAGCGACTGAGTGGTTTGGCGGCACGCAAGCGCACGCGGAAGCGGAGATTGCGGGACATCCGACACTCGTTCACTTTTGGTCGGCGAGCTGCGGAATTTGCAAAGACAACTTGCCGCGCGTCGGTCAGTGGCGCGACGAAAAGAGAAGTCACGGCTTGCGCGTCGTCGGCATTCACATGCCACGGTATGAAAGCGATACCGACGTCGAAACAGTGCGTGAGTTGATCGAGAAATATGGAATCACCGAACCCGTCGCGGTCGACAACGAACATAAACTCAAAGACGCGTTTCACAACCACCAGGGATTTGTCCCGGCGTACTATCTATTCGACGCCGAAGGGAAACTGAAGAGTTTTGCCGCAGGTGAGCGCGGTCTTGATATGTTGAAGTCAGCGATTGAGCGTTTGTTGCCGGCTGAAGAAGAAGCGGCGATGTCGAGCTAGGCGATATTTAATTAGCGCGGGCCCGCGAGTAGTTGTCCGAGCTGATACAGGAGATAGAGACTGACGAACGCGCTGCCCACCGCCAGCGCGATCAAACCAACAATAATTCCTCCCACAAACAACCAATCACTGACTCTTCCCGACCGTGCTTCTTCAGTTGACACGGTCGCTCGTTTTTTCAGCAGGTCGAGGTTCTTATGATTCGACTTCCACCATGCGTCGGCGACATCGCCGACAACCGGCAGCGAACCGACAACGTAATCGATTCCGAGGTTCACGCCCATTCGCAGCATAGTAATTTTCGGCACCCGGTAGCGAACGGCGGCTGCAAGTATGTAGAAAGAAACCAACGAGGTTGCTGTATCGCCGAAACCCGGAATGAGGCCGATCAGCGCGTCGAGTCCGAAGCGCCAACCCAGCACAGGCACGCGAAACAGATCGTCCATGAGCCAGCTAAGTCGCTCAAGACTTGTTTCGACGTTAGCAGGTCGTTGACCAGCGTCACGTTCCAGGGGAAATGCGTCAAAACTCAAAGCTTTCATCTCAACGAATACGCGTCATCTGTTGCCAGAAAAATCTTCCCACTTTCGCCAACGCGCCGAAGGGTTGTTTGTCTCCCGATCGCGGCGGCGCGGGCTGTTTCGCCTGAATGCCCAGCGATAACGCCAACTCCTGATCCGGAGGCGCAATGTCTTCATCGCCCCGTTTGGCGGTCAGCCAGCGGGTAAATGTACGCCCAATCATCCGCCTTTGTTCGACTGGCGCTTCAGCCACCAGCGCTATTCGGAGGTCTTCAAGCTGCGCAATTTCGTAGAGATTGGCCTGGTAGTACTTTCGCATTGCCGCGAAGATCTTCTCCTCGCCAAGTGAACGTTGCAGATCGACGAACATCAGCGCGCCTTTCGCAGTTACGATCGCGGCGTACTGAAACGTGTTGCGGTAATCGCGCGAAGGACGGTTCGCGTCCATGTCGTCACCGCCGAACGTGCGATACAGGCGATACACGCCACGCACCTGATCGTCCAAAACGGCGGCGGCCTTTTCCGGCCCGTACATGTTTTGGTAATACAAAAGCGAGGACCAGCACGACAACGCTTCATCAAGGATCGGTTCGCGCGCCGGATCGTTTCCGACGCCAGCGCCCCACCATTGATGCGCAACCAGGTGCGCTACCGTCCATTCGAGACTCTCTTCGACGGAGGGCCGCTGCTCGAGAATGATCTGCGGAAGATTGCGAACGGCAGGTGAATCGAAGTCGACGAAATAGGCGCTGGCGATTACGTTCAATCCGGAAAACTCACAGCTTCCCAAACCCGCAACCAGCGGCGCTTCAGCAATGCTGATCGTTTTGAACGGCAATGGTCCAAACAGTTTTGTGAACGTTCGCAACGCATTT
>DASZDV010000350.1:0-11088 GCA_035941575.1 Pyrinomonadaceae bacterium | reverse complement strand
TTCGCCAAACGGCTGTCCGTGGGACCGGGAACAAACCTACGCGACGCTCGCGCCAATGCTACTCGAAGAGGCTTACGAAGCTTTCGAAGCCGTCGAGGAGGCACGCGAAGGCCATCCTGCGGAACTGTGCGACGAACTCGGCGATCTGCTGTTTCAGATCGTCTTTTACGCGCAGGTAGCGAAAGAACGCGATGAGTTCACGATCGACGACGTCGTCGGCGCGATTCACGACAAGATGGTGCGGCGTCACCCACACGTCTTTGGCGACGTCACCGCAGAAGACTCCGCTACAGTTCTGTTGAACTGGGAGACTATGAAAGCCGAAGAGCGACGTGCAGCCGGAAAAACTGAAGATGTGACGACGTCGTTGTTGACAGGTGTCTCGTCAAAAGCTCCAGCGCTGATGGAAGCGCATCAACTTTCGACCAAGGCAGCGCGCGTAGGTTTCGACTGGAAGAGTGTCGATGACATCTTCGATAAGTTACAGGAAGAGATTGAGGAACTCCGTCACGCGATTCGAGAGCACGCAAATCTCAAAGACGAAGCAAACCACGCACGCGTTCGAGAAGAGATTGGCGACTTGCTGTTCGCTGCGACCAACATTGCACGCCATATGCAGGTCGAACCTGAAGCGGCGTTGAAACTAACGAACCGGAAGTTTCGCCGCCGCTTCGAGTTTATCGAAACCTCGCTGCACGATCGCAACCAGGCGTTCGATCAAACGTCCATCGATGAGCTGGAAGAACTATGGCAGGAAGCCAAGTCCACGGATTACACAGACAAAAAATCCGTGTAATCCGTGTTTGGGTTTTACGTTAATCCTGAATCCGAACGGACCGCAGCACGTTCTGAAACGCGCTGTCGAAGTTACGCTCGTTCTGAGGTGCGACAGCCACCATGTAGAACAGTTGACCATTGCGGAGTTGCGTGGTGATCAATCTGATACTCTCGGGACGTCCAGTCGCTTCGTTGACGTTGCTCAACGTCGCCCAAAGAGCATTGCGCCCGTCCATAGTCGTACGTTGATAGCCACCGCTCGATCGCAGCCCACTGTTTCCCTGGGCCAGGCTGCTAATCAACTCATCAGTGGCTCGCTGTAGGTTGCGGTTGTTTGTCTGGGCCACTCCAAAATTCACGCCGTGCGTAAACACAGCCTGCCCGTTGATCTGGCCGTAACCACCTTCAGGCGCGAACCAAACTGAACTGCCCTCACTTAGCTGACGCCAGTTGGATGGGACGCTCACCTGCACACCGCCGTTAAATATCGAAGTGTTCTGGTAACGCGTCGACGGATATTCAACCCGACCTTCCGGTCTTCTGTCGGGATAGTTACCAGTGTTACCGGTGTTTTCTCCTACCGGATAACGTTGGCCGCTACGCGCGATCTCCGCCATTGTGGGAGCCGTCGGATAACCGCGGAGCCGTTCCTTCGCGCGCGCAAAGTCGCGCGAGTCACGCTGCACATTGTTCACTCGCAACTGCTGAGCTTCGCGATTGATGCGAGCATAACGATCGCTCGGACTCGGGTGGTCGCTCAAGAAACCGCCACCGCTCGCGCCCTGCTGTTCGAGCGTGCGAAACATGTTGGCCAGATCGCGTGGATCGTAACCAGCTTGCGCCATGATCTGTGCGCCGAGAATGTCAGCTTCAGTTTCATACTCGCGGCTGAACTTCAAAAGGTAAACAGCGAACGGCGCCTGGGCCAGCTGGCCCACGTTAGGATTGCGCGTCAGGATCGTTCCTGCAATTCCGGCGATCGCTGCAAGCGTTCCGTACTTCTGACCCTTTGTCGCCTGCGCGGTACCGTGACGCAACGCGACGTGACTAATCTCATGGGCCATCACGCCCGCCATCTCACCTTCAGTCCTCGCGGCTTCGATCATTCCGCGGTTGACGTACATTGGTCCACCGGGAAGAGCGAACGCGTTGATGTCTCGTGCATTCACAACCTTGAAATAATATTGAAATTCGGGATGTTGAAATTGAGACGGAATCGCGCTCACCAAGCGTCGCCCGACACTTTCGACGTAGCCTCTTACTTCTTCGTCGCGTAGCAGAGGAAACTGTTGTTCTGCTTCTTGTGCGGCCTGGCGTCCGAGTTTGACGTCGTCCTGAACGCTAAATCTGTTGCTGTGATACTTGATCTGTGTTTGCGCCGCGATGGACAACGGCAAAGCCAGAATGGCAAAGAGCGCTATCCATGCAGTTAATGTTCGTCGCTTACTCACTAATCTCATAGTTTCTCTACCCCTTTTCCGAGATCCATGCACCAAAACGAAACGGGGATACACTTCCCAAAGGTCGGTTTCATTCCGCGAAAAGCGCCCAAATTCGAGTACGGGCGACTCTACGGAGGAACATGCAATGAAGATGCCAGCGGTGGGTTCTTTCTCAGCTGCGCGGCTCGATGTGGCGGTTAAACCACTGACCCGGTTCAGTAAGAGGGGCAATGCGATGCGGCTCTCCACGCCACACGCGTACCATCGAGATTATCAGAAAAACGGTCGCTGCGGTCCCAAATAGTAATCCGCTGAGATGGGTGTCGCTAATCGCACCAATGACGCGGAAGATCGTTGAAAAGAGCAAGATTGCGATGTGTAGAGCGATTGCTTGTGCCGCGTGGAAACGTACTCTCACCTCGCGACGATTCGCGAGAAACAACTCAACCAGCGAAGCGACGAGGCCAACGTAGAAAGGACAATACGCCAACAGCAGTGCCCACTTCTCGGGGATGCCTAGTCCCACCACGGGCCGAGACGTCGGCGCATCTGTTATCGGAGTCTGATACGGATTTGGGTTTGCTTGCTGATATTGACCTGGCGGCGCGTAAGTTGGCGGAACAAAAACTGACTGATAGGGCTGATCGAGCGGAGGATTGTCATACCTGCGCGTCGGCGCCTCGGAATAAACGTTTTGCCGCGCGCTCTCGTTTCCGGTGCGTCCCACGTCGCGCGTGGCGCCGCCGACCTGCTGTGTCGGCGCTCCGCCAAAACCCCACGACTCTTCAGCTTTACGCTCGACGTCGGGATCGAGAGGATTAGTGTCGTATTTGTTCTTCTTTGTTTCCATTACTAATGCGCCTTGGTCCTACTTAGAAGCGCAGTTCAATCTTACTCGCCCGCGATCTCATACTCAACCTGCTGCCAGCGTTGCTCTCGTTCAGAGATGGAAAACGCGTTAACCGCCGCTTCGGTTCCACCTAAACCGACTATGAGGTAAGTCGCTGAAGGGTAATAAGCTAGTCGAACGTCGGTTTCAGACGGGCTCGGATCTACGGCGCGCGGATGTGAGTGGTAAATCGCGAGTAACTCTTCGCCACGTTCACGCATTTGGCGCTGGGCGGCAAACAGATCCTCAGGCGCGGCTTCGTAAGCCAGCTCGGGCGTGGTTGTCACATTGCGAAGACGGTAAATCGTGCGGGCGTCGTGTTCATGGCCACCGCCGATCAATCCGCAACACTCGGCCGGGGCAACTTCGCGTGCGTGAGCAATGATTGCCTCGAGGTGTTCGCGAAGAAGCCGGATAGTGGCCATTTCTTTAACGTTCGACTTTAATGGACCGGTTTCGCGGCATGCTTAACGTTTGCCAGTCGGTGGCGCGAAAGTGTTTGGCGAGATAGACGATCTGACCGATGTGATACGCGTAGTGCATCAGTTGACGGTTGATTGCCTGCACCACCGTGTGTTCCTCGCCGCGAATAAACACTCGCTTCTCTAGATCTTCGACTTTCAGCGGATCGAGAGCCGTGAACACGCATTGCCAGCCGCGCTCCCAATAATCGAGTACCGCATCTTTGGTCGTGTTTCGCTCGATGACAAACTCCATGTCGCGATTGCGGTTTGGTTTCTCGCCGTCGGTGGTTAAGAAATCCGTCCAGCGCGAAAACATATTGCCGGCCATGTGTTTCATGACGACGGCAATGCTGTTTGACTCTTCATCAAGCGTAACGAAGAACTCGTCGTCCTTGAGTTGATCGAGCGCCTTCTCAGCTAACTTCTTATAAGCCCGCATCGCCTTGCGTGCGTCGTCGAGATAATTCTGCGCGACAGCTTCCCGTGACATCACTTACCTCGCACCAGCGTCACAATTTCGCTTTGATTTACAGTCCGCTGCTGGCCGGTCGTCATTTCCTTCAACCCAACTTTTCCCTGCGCGCGTTCCTCATCACCCAGGACGGCTACAAAAGGTATCGCTCGCGAAGCGGCGTACTTAAACTGTTTTCCAAGCTTATCCGCCTCCGGATACAAATCAACTCGCAAACCAGCGGCGCGCAGCGATTTCGCCAACTCGAGCGACTCCGCGATCGACGTTTCATTCCAGATCGCCACCATCACGTCGGCCGGTGAATTCCCCACGTGAGCAGGAAACATGTCTTTCTCACTCATCACCACCAAAATACGTTCCAGACCTAACGAGAAACCGCACGCGGGAACATCCTGTCCGAGAAACATCCCGACGAGATTATCGTAACGGCCGCCGCCACCTAGACTCCCCGCCAGGTCTTTCACGTTGATCTCCATGATCGCACCCGTGTAGTACGAAAGCCCGCGCGCCAGACTCGGATCGATCTTGATCCGGTTGTCGATACCCGTCGCTTCAGCAAAGTCTAATATCGACTGCAACTCGTCAACGCCCTGCGAGCCCAACTCGTTATCCCCAACAAACTCGACGATGCGACCAATGATCGCTTTGTTTAGAGCCTGTTGTTTTTGGTCCGCGATTTCGGCGGCGCGTTCCAACTCAGTCAGAGCGGAGAAGAAATTTAAGAGCACCTTGCCCGCGACTTCATTAATCCCGCGCGCCGCAAATTCTTTCTCGACGCCCTCACGTCCGATCTTGTCGAGTTTGTCTAATGCGATCAGAGCTGAATCATGCTGCTCCAATGCGACGCCTGCCACGGCAAGTATGCCCGTTAACGCCTTGCGATGATTGAGTCGCACGCAAAAATCATTAAACCCGAGCTTCGTTAAAACCTCACACGACGCCGCACAGATCTCGGTTTCAACGATCATTGATCGCGAGCCAAGGACGTCGACGTCGCATTGATAGAATTCTCTGAACCTCCCGCGCGCCGGACGATCAGCCCTCCACACGGGTTGAATCTGATAACGCTTGAAAAACTTCGGCAGCTTGTCGCGATACTCCGCCACAACGCGCGCCAACGGCACAGTGAGATCGTAACGAAGCGCGAGATCAGCTTCACCAGTGCTCTCATGCACACCGCGTTTCAATATCTTGAAGATAAGCTGGTTCCCTTCCTCGCCGTACTTGCCCATCAATGTCTCAATGTTCTCAGCCGCGGGCGTCTCCAGCGGTTCGAAACCGTAGCGTTCGTAGACCTCCTTAATCACACCGATGACGTATTCGCGTCTGCGAACGTCTTCAGGGAGAAAGTCGCGCATGCCGCGCGCTGGTTGAGTCTTCGTTGAAGGCATTACCTGAAAATCGAAAAGCCGGCGTAGATCACAAACTGGTTCAAGCCGCGATTCGAGCCCGCTCTGTCTCCATTCGAGATGTGATGAAACCTCACGCCGATGCTTACGGCGCGGCGCTCCGAGGTGAATATTCGAACGCCACCGCCTGCTTCACCGACTAACGCGAGCTTTCCGGCGTCTTCAATCGGCACCGACTTATTAAACCAAAGTAGTCCGCCGTTTACGTGGGCGAAAGGATGAACCTTCGAACCGTTCGCAAAATCGAGTTGCAAACCCAACGGCGTCACACCGCCTCCATACGCTGTCTCACGTTGGAAAGTGGTGACGCCGCCTACGGTCGCACGACTCACAATCGTACCTGTCGCAAGCGCTAAAGGCACCGCGTCCAGCGTGTACTGAAGCGCAAGACTATCGTTCGCCGCAAGCGTGCGGCCATAACGAAAAGCGGCAATCACGAACTTGCGATCCTCCGCTTCGTCATCGCGCAGGCCGCCGAAGATTGTAGTTGCTGCGGGAGAAACCCCGCCCCAGAAGCCAAACTCATTATCGCCGCGCTTCAACGTAAACGGGTTGTCGTCAACTTGTGCGAAGACGCTGGGGCTGAGACAAACTGCGAGTGCAATTGCCGAAACAAACTGTACGAAGAGTTTCATCAGGAGAGTTTTTATCCTTGGGTTCGATTTTGAAGAGCTACAACGACATTTCCTTCCGGTATTCGCGGGTGTAGTTAACGTAGTTTTGCCAGAACATTGCGAGGTTGGCGACTTCTTCGTCCGTCAGAGGACGTTTTACTCGCGCGGGAAATCCCATCACCAGTGAACGCGGTGGAATGATCGTGCCGGGAGTCACGACTGAAGCAGCCGCTACAAGCGACATCGATCCAATGCGCACGTCGTCGAGAAGGATCGAACCGATGCCGATCAACGATCCACGCTCAACATAACAACCGTGCAACGTAACACTGTGTCCGACAGTGACCTCTTCCTCGAGAATCGCCGGGTGCATGCCGTTCTGCACGTGCATCACGCAGTTGTCCTGAAGGTTCGAGCGATCGCCGAGGCGAATATAGTGAATGTCGCCACGCACGGTGCAGTTGCACCAGATGGACGCTTCTTCGCCGAGATGTACGTCGCCGATGACTTGTGCGCTTGGATCTACGTACGCGGTTGGGTGAATCTGCGGGTGAACGCCACGAAACGGTCTAATCATGGTTTTCGGGATAGTAACACACCGATCCGTTCTCATCCGCGTTGATGCGTGTGCTAAATTGCTCGCATGACCCGACTCTCAGTCTCTCTCGTCCTCCTTTCGCTGGCCGTTCTCGCGGCCTCTTGCGGCGGTTCACTTTTCAAGGTGAAACCCGCCGCGGAGTTGCCGCCGCTGCCCGCAACCACACGCAGTGCAGACGCCGGAGGCGTGACGTTGCGCGTAGCGCCGCTACTGTCAGATGAAGAGAGCCAGGAACTCTTCGAAGCGAACCTGCCGCTGAGTGGTGTGTTGCCGGTGCGTGTTGAGTTGGTATTTCAGAGCGGCGTGCCGGTGGAATTGAAGCGTGCGAGATTTCGTCTACGCGACAGTGAGAATCGCGAGTGGAAGTTCTTAACGCCGAAGAGTGCGATCTCGCGCATCATGAGCGCGAATGGAGTCACGCTTTACAATCCAAACTCGCGCAAACAGTTCGAGCAGGAGTTTGGAGCTTATGCTATCGATCTAAAAACGCCGCTGTCCTCGTCGGACTCGCGGCGTCAGGGTTTTCTGTTCTTTCAGACGCCAGACAAAAAAGCGGTAAGCGCCGAACAAAAGTTAACGCTGACGGTCGAACGATTACCGCAGACCGCCAGCGTTACCATCAACTAGCCACGGATCAGTTACCCTCTTGGACCAGTGGCCCTCACAGTGACTTCGGTTCCAGCCTGAAGTTCAAGATCATTTCGACCCTGAACGTAAACGGAACCAGCACCTGCGCCGGCACCAATGACTGCGCCGATCGCTGCGCCCTTACCGCCACCCGCAATCGCACCAATGATTGCGCCCACGGCCGTACCAATTGCCGTGCGCTGCACCGTCTGCTTGGTTTGATTGCTGTCGCGAACAGCGCCTTCATTGTCGACGCGAACCACGTCGCCACTTGGCGTGCGAACACTCTCGAGAATGCCCGCAAAGCGATAGCTTCTGCCGTCGCGCAAGCGAATCGAGTCGAAGTCGAGTGTCATCTGCGAGCGTCCGGAGACACGTCCACTTCGCTCAACACTCGTAACTTGCCCTTCGATCGTCGCGCCTTCGTACTCGCCCGGTGATCGAACCGTCATCGTGAATCGATCTCCTTCGCGAACGTTCTGCGTCGTAAGATCGCTGTTTAGCACTGCGACCAGTTGCGTTCCATCGGGAATTACGAAACTACCGGCAACGGTACCGCCACCGACGTTCGTATCTTCACGATTGGTGTCGTAAATGTTCAACTCCGCTACATCGGAAGTCCGATCGTAGTAAGCCTTGACGGTGACTGGTTGAGTGAAGCGATCGCTATAAAGCGTCCGCGTCACAAGCAGTTGCCGCCCGTTCTCGATCGGATCAAACGTGACTGTAAAGTCATTGGCACGTTCGCCGGTGCGGGTGATTGTCAGGGCATCACCCTGGAACTCAGCGCGGACTCTCGCAGTCCGTCCGCCGGGCGCTGTTTCAACTTGCTCTCGCCCGTCAGCCGTGAAATTGACCTGTGGCGCGCGGCTGGAAACGATAGTCACCTGCCTGCCACGACGATCAATCGCCAGCATCTGCGGCGGATCAAAACGGCGGAGTAACATGTCGTAAACACGCTGTCTTTCCGCGAGCGAAAGATTTCTTGTCGCTGCATCGACAGCGCGGCGCGCATCGTCGCCACGGCTTGGATTCAGACGGAACGTGCCGGTCAGGTCGGCTCTCGTACCACTTGAATCACTGCCAAGCGTGGTCGTGTTCGACCAGTTCCACGCAATGTTGTAAGCGCTTGCCAGCGTGTCGAGATCCTGGCGCAGGGTGCTCCAGTTGTTTTCTGTCTGAGACGACAACTGGCGGTCCTGCACGTAGGTATTCAGAAAGGCCGCGTGCTCCAGCACTTCGCTGGCATCTGAAGAAGTTGACTGACGGCTATTCACGCGATTACGCAGTTGCACGAGAGCAGTTTCAAACTCGCTCAAGTGACGGCGAATATCGTCTGCTGAATAGCGATCGTTCGAACGGTTCAGGTCCATTCGGAAGTTGCGGCTGAAGGTTGCCGAACGCGAGTCGAGGCGTTGGACCAACTGCCGCATCTGATAGTCATTAAGGTTGTAACCGTTGTTACCGGGACTGGTGCTGCTGCTAATTGTTCCCCAACGCGTCGGGATGTTGAAGTAACCGGCTAACTGATCGACGTCTGCACGAAGCGCTTGCCACTCGCGCAGCGTTCCCGATCCGATTCGATTGTTCTGGAAAAAATTGTCGATGAGCACCGCGCGATCAACGACGACCCGCGCATCTGCTGAACTGGCCCGCCCCGAACTCAAGCGTCGATCGAGCTGATTGGTTGCAGACTCGAAATCTAAAATCAGACGATTGAGATCGTCGACGCGATAGGCCCTACGGTCGGCCGCATTCTGCGCTGCTCCCTGTAGCGAGTCAGTGCGGGTTTGAATGCGTCTGACCACATCACGAATGGCCGACTGATTGCCGTACTGGGCCGTGCCGTTGGCGGCCAGCCCGGTGAGTACAATCGTGACCAGAATGCCTCTTAGTATCGTTTTTGAAACAGTTTTCATCCCTCTTCTCCTCCTTCGCTCCGAGGGATTACTGTCAAACGTTGTGCCAACAGGCGAACTGTTGCAGATCAAAGGCGTTTTCGTGGAGATTTGAGCAGCCGGCAAGGGTGAAAACCGTACGACCGGCTGACTCGATTACCAACAATTTTGTATGGAGTTTTCTACCTTTTGGGGTGTCGCCCGCGGTTGACTAACCGGTTGAGCCGAAGCCTCCGGCGCCGCGCGCAGTCTCGTCCAAGTCCGCCGACCACGTCGCTTCAGGCGTAATGATCTTCTCGAGAATGAGCTGGCAGATCTTGCTTCCGGCAGGCAGGTTGATCGTGGTGTCGCTCGTATTGTAGAGCACGCAGCAAAGCTCGCCGCGATAGTCTGAATCGATCACGCCGGCAAGAACATCCAGTCCGTGTTTCACTGCAAGTCCGGAGCGCGGCGCAACGCGTCCGTAGAAGCCATGGGGAATCGCCACGGCCAAACCGGTTCGCGCAAACGCGCGTTCGCGTGGACCGATTGTTACATCTTCTATGCAACAAACATCCAGGCCGGCAGCGAAAGAGCTGCCGCGCGCGGGAAGAACCGCTCTATCGTCGAGTTGTTTGAAACGAAGAGTCTCGATTGAAGTTGTCATTAGCAACTTTTCATCCGGTGGAATCTGTGGCTCACATCTTCGGTAAGGTGACCCCGCGTTGGCCCTGGTACTTTCCACCGCGATCTTTGTACGACGTTTCGCAAATGTCGTCAGACTCAAAGAACACTACCTGCGCGACGCCTTCGTTCGCGTAGATCTTCGCCGGTAGCGGAGTCGTGTTTGAAAACTCGAGCGTGACGTAACCTTCCCATTCCGGTTCGAACGGCGTGACATTCACAAGGATTCCGCAACGTGCATAAGTACTTTTTCCGAGACAGATCGTGAGCACGTTGCGCGGGATGCGGAAGTATTCGACGGTGCGTGCGAGAGCGAAACTGTTTGGCGGGATGATGACTGAATCGCCTTTGATATCGACGAAGTTTCCATCGTCAAACTTTTTCGGATCGACAATCGTGCTGTTGATGTTGGTGAACAGTTTGAACTCGTCGGCGCAACGAATGTCGTAGCCGTAGCTGGACGTGCCGTAGGAGACGATGCGTTTACCGTCAACTTCCTTGACCTGCCCGGGCTCGTACGGTTCGATCATGCCGTATTCGGTGGCCATCATTCGTATCCAGCGATCCGACTTAATACTCATTTCTCCCCGCTCCTCCTGATGTTCACCGTTCCGTCACCCACTGTAAATTTGAAAAAAGCGCCGCCCACGCCGGCACGCGCTCGCACCGTGCGTTCAGTGATTCCCGGTTTCTCGCGCTTGATCAGGTCTTCGTAAGTACTCACGATCTTGCCAGTGCGCAGAACGTCGGCATCGATATCACCGCTGAAACCCGCCGGAAGTTCAACGTTGAGAACGCCGGCCGCCACACGAATGTCAGCGCCGCCACCGCGCCAACTGCGCACTGGAATTGCCAATAGAACATTTCCGGCAGTGATCGTGGCGGAGACAGTGCCTCCGGTGAGCGTGAGTTCAGTTTCGCTTTCAGTGGCGCTGACGCGGAGCGCGCCTTCTACCCCTGACAACTTCACAGGGCCATGGCCGGCACTGATTTCCAGATCCGTGTTGGCCGGCACACGCAGTCGATAATCAATCTTCCACGGCAGGTTCAGCAGCTTCTTCGGAAAGTTCTTCGCCGACTTTTTCATGAAGGTGCGATCGTGCGTGCCGACGGTGAGTATGCTGACGTGATTTATATCTTCGTCAAAGACGAAACCGTTCACTTTCGCCAACTGGTCCAGGTCGGCTTCTGTTTCCGCCTTCAACTCGATGTCTGCGGTCAGCTCGACTTCATTG
>DASZDV010000349.1:0-2429 GCA_035941575.1 Pyrinomonadaceae bacterium | reverse complement strand
GCATGTCGGCAACTTCCTCATGCACGCGCGCGACGGCCGGTTTCCAGACTGCTTCCATCAACTCCATCGCCTTCTCTGGTGTCTTGGCCATCGAGTTTTCCAGACGCCAGTGCGCGTGTGTTGGGAAGCCGAGAAGTTTTGCGCGCTCAGCACGCAGTTGCAGAATCTCGGTGATGATTGCGTTGTTGTCGTGCTCGCCGCCATTATCGCCGCGATTCACGAACATACGCCACGCTTTCTCGCGCAGGTCACGACGATCGGAGTAACTCAGAAACGGGTCGATCGACGAACGCGTGTTCATGATCACCCACGTGCCCGGCTGTTGCTTCTTCGCTTCAGCGGCCGAAGCGGCAGCATCGCGAAGCGACTGCGGCAGTCCCGCAAGTTCTTCTTCACTCTTCAAAACCAGAAACTGATCGGTTTCTTCGGCGAGCACGTTCTGGCTGAACTTCGTGTACAGGCCGGCGAGTTGTTGGTTGATCTGTGAAAGGCGTTTCTTTGAGTCTGCATTCAAGCGTGCGCCGGCGCGCACAAAGTTGGTGTAGTAGAGCCATGTCAGGCGCTGCTGTTCCGGGTTCAACTTTGCTTTGGCCGGTGAGTTGTAAACAGCTTCGATTCGTTTGAATAGTGCTTCGTTCTGCGTGATCTGATCCTGAAAGGCCGCAAGACGCGGAGCCATTTCTCGCTGTACGAGCTGATAATCCGGGCTCGCCATTGTTGCGGCCCAAACTCCGTAAAGCGTTCCTACACGGTCCAGCGTCTTGCCGGTGCGCTCGAGTGCGACGATCGTATTCTCGAAATCGGGTGGCGCGGGGTCGTTGGCAATCCGTTGAATCTCGGCAAGCTGTTCAGCCATACCTGCTTCGAGCGCCGGTTTGAAGAGCGGGATCTGCACACGATCAAACGGTGGTACCCCGCCGAAAGGTCCTTCCCAATTTGCCAGTAGTGGATTGTCTTCAGTGGTCATGTTCATTGCGCTGGAGTTGTTCGTGGTGTTAACGAGCATCGTGCCAATCATCACGGTCGCAACGAGCAGCACAAGAGTGCGAGTGATCAAGTCACGCATAGTTAGGTCGTTCCAATCTGTCTAAAAATTGTGAGCTACGCAGATGCAGGTAGTATAGCCACAAAAAAGGGCCACAAAAAAGCACATAAGGCACAAAAAGCACAAAAGCGCTCAGATCTCCTTTGTGTTTTTTGTGCCTTATGTGCTTTTTGTGGCTACGGTTCGCCGTCGCCTTTCTTACCCTTTTTCTTCGCGGGTTCGGCTTCGCGAGGTCGCGTAACAGGCGGTGGAGTTGCTTCCACCTTCGGTGTCGGCACTTCCGACTTTGGTTGTGTCTTCGGCTGATCCTCGTCAGTCTTGGGCGGCGGCGGCATCGTTACCTGTTCCAACTTGGGTTCAGTGGTGCCGGCCGGCAAGGCGTTTTCGTCTTCAGTCTTATTAGCTTCTGCGGCGAATTCAGCACGCTCGGCTGCCAACTCTCTTTGACGTTGCCGGAACAGCTCGCGCATGTCTTCAGGCATTTCCGGAGCCTTCGGAAACTCGTCCTTTGGCTTATCTTTGAGAAATGTCTTCATGAATTCGACAAACATCGGCAGCGCGCCTTTGCCGCCGGTCATGTCGTTGCCGAGAGGTTTTTTCTTTCCGGGATAACCCATCCAAACTCCGGTAACGTAAGTCGGCGTGTAGCCGATGAACCAAACGTCAGTATGATCGTTGACGGTGCCGGTCTTGCCCGCCACCGGAATCGGAAGCACATTTGCTGCGGTCGCAGTTCCACCCGTCACCACACCGCGCATCATCGTGACCATCGTTAAGGCGACATATTCATTCATCACCTTGTAGGTTGTTCTTTCCCACTCCTCGAGCGTCGCGCCATCACGATCGAGAACTTTGCGGATCAGGTGTGGCTCAACGCGGATTCCCTTGTTCGGAAATGCGGAATAGGCCGAGACCATTTGATCGAGCGGCACTTCGGTCGCGCCAAGAGCCGACGGCAGATAGGGTGACATCGGGACCTTGACCCCGAAACGCCGAACCATCTGCGCGCCGGTCTGGATGCCGACGGTTTGCAGCAGGTGCACGGCGGGAATGTTCATCGACTTCGCCAGCGCTGTTTTCATCGGCATGTCGGCACAACCCAGCGAACCGTCGTAATTATGTGGCTGCCAGTCGCCGATGCTGATTGGCGCGCCACTGACGGGAGTCTCGGGTGTCATGCCCCACTCGACTGCGGCAGTGTAAATAAATGGCTTGAAGCAGGAACCTGTTTGTCGATAAGCCTGAGTGGCGTTGTTAAATTTATTGGTGTAGAAATCGTAACCACCAACCATCGTGACGATTTCACCGGTCTTTGCATTGAGCGTCATCATTGCGCCCTGAACGCCCGGAACTTGCGAGAGCTCAACCTTCAGACGACGGTTCT
>DASZDV010000348.1:0-3654 GCA_035941575.1 Pyrinomonadaceae bacterium | reverse complement strand
CTTCTTTCGCTTCGTCGGGTATTGCGGAAAGTATCGTCTCGTAGAAGGCACCATAACGTTGCAGCGTCCGGGCAAGATCTATCTACAGATTCAGTTCACGTTTGTTGATATCGCGCAGATGGCCTCAGACGGCGAGCACTTTAGCGTCGCCGTACTGAAAGGTGAGGAGAAATACAAGCGGTTCGTGAAGGGGACAAACAACGCGGTCTATCCGAAACTCGATACCGAAGCTAATCACACGACCGCGAAGAGCGATAAAGAGAAGACTGAAAAACAAACTGTCAGCGCGCTTTCAAATCTGAGACCGCAACATCTTACTGATGCATTTATGATCCGGCCCATAGAGCCCGGAAATTCGGCAATCTACGTGCAGAGCGAGTTTTTTCAGGAGGAATCGGACACACGGCGCCAGGCGAAAAAAGGCGTTCGCGTGATGCGCGGTTACTATCTGCTCGAAGAATTCTCACAACCGCAAGACGGCTCAGCAAAACTGTTACGACGTTTCTGGTTCGATCGCGTGAGAGGTATTCGTCTCGCGCGCGTGCAGACTTACGACGATCGTGGTTTGCTCGTCACCGACGTTGCTTACTTCAACGAGAAACAACTCGGCAGTGGCACAACGGCATCGTTGCCGAGTCGCATCGAGATCACCCGGCCACAGGACCAATACAAGCTGAATATCACGTATCAGGATGCAGCCTCGGTCGAAGTAAATCGTGCCGGTGGATACAGCCCAAAGGCGTTTGTGCTGGAGAACAAGTGGCAGTTGCCGGAAGTGGATCTGGATGCGCAGATTAAGAAAGTTACTGCTAATCAGTAGTCGATGAGAACGATTCTACAAGCTGAGAATCTGGAGAAGGTTTATCGCATTGGGAAAGTCGATGTGCCGGCGTTGCGTGGCGTGTCGCTGGAAGTGCAGGAAGGTGAGTTTGTCGCGATCATGGGTCCGTCCGGTTGTGGCAAATCAACAATGCTGCATTTGTTGGGAGGCTTGCTGACGCCCACCGCCGGCCGCATCGTGATTGACGGAGAAGATATTACCGCCGCATCTGACGCGAAACGTACCGCTGTACGGCGCAAAAAGATCGGGTTTGTGTTCCAAAGATTCAATCTTTTTCCGACTCTAACGGCTGAAGGAAATCTCCGACTAGCGGAGCGAATTCATGGCAACGGCGGAGGCGATCCGCAACGCCGCCGCGAAGTGCTGCGACTGCTTGGACTCGAAGATAAGCTGCATCACAAACCGCTGGAATTGTCCGGTGGTGAACAACAGCGAGTGGCTCTGGCGCGCGCGGTCGTGACACGCCCGGCCATCGTCCTGGCAGACGAACCGACGGGAAATCTCGACTCCGAAAACTCGGCGCTCGTTCTTAACATGTTTCAGGAGTTGAATTACCGGTTTAACCAGACCATCGTGATGATTACTCACAATCCCGAGGCCGCGGCGATGTGTAAGCGTATAGTGCAGATGCGCGACGGCCACATCGTGGAAAACGCCCCCTCAGTTCGGCTGTAGTGTGCTAGAATTTACCGACCCGCCAGCCACGAATCTTGTGGCTGCCTACTTGCAGGCGTGAGAACGTGCGAGGCCTGACTTCCACACTGAAGAAGATCTTCTTCTGGAATTACGCAAGAAATACCTGGCAGTGGGATCTTCTGTGTGTAGTCATTTTGATTTTCATTTTTTTGACTCCGAAAAGCTGGTTTGCGAGCAGCGAACTGCCTCGGAATACGTTGCATCAAAGTCCGGACGTGCGCACCGTGGTGCTAAGCCCCGAAGTTGTTGCAAACGAAGCAGATAGAGGTCAAATCGAACGGCAAGTGAAGGCCCTGACGGGCCGTGCCAAGGTAGAGATCTTAGATGTTCGAAAAGTAGTCGACTCTGAGGGTCGAACCACGGGCTTCGAGGTTGACATACGGTGACCTTTCCCTATAATTGCGAGGTTTTTTGCGTACCGAGGGGAAGGAGCTTAAGTAAGGAGTAAGTATGAAGAGATTGATTCCCGCCGGCCTGATAGCAGCTCTCATAATTTCATTGGTATTTGTGTTCCCGGCCACAACCAATGGTCAGGGCGCAGGGCTTGTGAGTTCAGTTCTAAACCGGATGGAGAAGAACCGGCAGACGTTGAAGACTCTGCGCGCCGGTATCAGCATGGTCAAGTACAACTCGCAGCTCGGTGTTGAAGACAAGTACAACGGCGTTGTGATCTACATGCCGACTGGCGGACGACAGGCCGCCGTGCGTATCGACTGGACCAGCCCGCGCCGCGAAGTTATGGCAGTTAACAACAGCAAGTACACCATCTTCCGTCCGTCGTTGGGTATTGCCTACACTGGCGACTCACGCAGAATGCCGAAAGAGGGCAAGGCCAGTGGACTGATGGAAATGATGAACATGTCGCGCCAGCAGCTCGAAGCACGTTTTCAGCCGTTGAAGGATGTTCGTGAAGAGACGTTGTGGGGGGGTGTGAGCACGATCCATCTGACGCTGGTTCCTAAAGGTAATTCGGGTTACAAGTGGGCGGAAGTCTGGATTGACAACGCCGGCATGCCCGTTCAAACCAAGATCGTAGAGAAAAACGACGATTCAACAACTGTTCGTTTAACCGGTATGGAGAAGAACCAGAGAATCTCCCCGAGCGAGTTTGATATCAAGCTCGATGCGAACGTAAAGATCGTCAAGAGCTAACAGGAGTCATTAAATCCAAAGCCCGTGAGAGGCTCTGTTTAACAAACAGGGCCTTTCTTTTTTGGTCCAGTCTGCTTGCGTTCTTTGGTTTGGTTTTTTATTCTTCGCGACGACTAATGAGGAAGGCAACGTTTCTAAAGCTAAAGATGCGCGAGGCGAGCTTTATCAGCCGCGCGTTGTTATCGAGCCGTCATCCGGTGTTGGCCCATTTGATTCCCATGCGCCGCTGCAATCTGGCGTGTGGTTATGGCAACGAATATGATCACAACTCCAAACCGGTCGATCTCGAAATCATCAAAAGCCGTATCGATAAGCTGGCGAGTCTGGGAACGTCAATTATTACGATCTCAGGCGGCGAACCGATGATGCATCCGGAACTGGACGAGATCATCCAGCACATTCGCCATCGAGGAATGATCGCCGGGTTGATCTCCAACGGCTATTACTTCACGCCCGAACGAATCAAACGTCTCAACAAGGCGGGCCTCGAGTATTTGCAGATCAGTATCGACAACGTCGAGCCTGACGAGGTTTCGCGTAAGAGTTTGCGGGTGCTCGACAAGAAGCTGCGTTACCTTTCCGAGTACGCCGATTTTCACGTCAACATCAACTCGGTCATCGGCGGCGGTATTAAAAACCCTGACGATGCGCTGACTGTCGCGCGCCGCGCCGGTGAACTCGGCTTCTCAACCACCGTCGGCGTCATTCACGACGGTGACGGCACGCTCAAGCCGCTCTCGCCTAAAGAGAAAGACATCTTTCAGCAAGTGAAGAAGATGGGCAACAAGGACCATGCCCGCTTGAACTGGTTTCAGGACAGCATTGCCGAAGGAAAGCCTTACAACTGGCGTTGCCGCGCGGGCGCGCGGTATCTGTACATCTGTGAGGAAGGGTTGGTCCACTGGTGCTCGCAACAACGCGGTTATCCGGGAATTCCGCTCGAGCAGTACACGATGGAAGATTTC
>DASZDV010000347.1:0-1741 GCA_035941575.1 Pyrinomonadaceae bacterium | reverse complement strand
AAACACGTTCGCGATCCGGAAAATGATTCATCGAGTCGATACAGACGAGCGCGTCGAACGAGTCGTCATCAAACGGCAAGCGAGCGTTCGCATCCGCGACCCTGAAACTAACTAAGCGAGCTTGGTTCGATTCAGCCGCTTGAATTGCGGTAGCCACGCCGCTCTCGTTAGCGTCAATGCCGGTTACACGACAACCTATGCGGTCGGCGAGGTAGCGGGCCGGTCCACCGGCTCCGCTCGCCACTTCCAGAACATGCTTGTGATTGGAAAGGTCGAGCCAGGAAATGAATTGGTCGTACTCTTCGACAGTGAGCCAACTATTCTGGCCAATGTCGTGTCCGAAAGCCTCTTTCCGAACTTCTGCCAGGACCTCGTCCGTAAAGTTGGCGTAGGTGTTGTAAAAAAGATCGACGCGTTCGTCCATCGTCAGATCCTTTCTCCGCGTTCGGGCACCTGCAGGACCAAATCCAAGGGGGGTGCCGAATTTCAGTTCTCTCTGCGGAGACTCTGCGTTCTCTGCGACTCCGCGTTGAATAGTCCTGAGAATACAAACCGCAGAGACGCCGAGAGCGCGGAGAAAGCCGCAGAGAATTTCAAATTAAGGCACTACCAATCCAAGAGGTGTCATCAACACGCGTCGCCGACACCCTGGTAAACTTCCCGCCAGCGTCCGCCAACCTTCTTAAAGATTATGTAAGCGTACGCGTCAAAGCCGCCCTGGATAGTAAAGATTTCGCCGATGCCATCGCCATCAACGTCGAGTTGATCGACGTAATCAATGCTTGAGAGAAACTGTTCGGGCGGCGGCTGGTAGGCCTGGAACTTCACAAAGTCTCCGCGTACAGCCGAGGCATCGCCTTTCGCAATCAAGAATAAGTCGCGCTCGAACTGAATCGGGCCCTCGCTGCCGGCGCTGGCGCGGCCGCGAGTGGTCAGCATGAAGCTGCCGACGAACTCAGGTTTGTTGTCGCCGTCGATGTCTGTCGCCGTCAGGTTCGTTACCTGGATCGAGTTCAGAAGATTCGCCGGCGTGCGACGCTGACGGTAGATTGTCCGCACCAATTTCAAAATGGCATCGCGCTCAGCTTCCGTCGGTGCGCGACGGGATGATGGACGCTTCCCGATAGAACTACTGTTTGTCGCGAGCGCTCGCACTTGCCCACCGAGGCGTGCGGAACCTGAAATTCCAACTTCGGAATGGATGTTGTTGCAGCCTTCGTTCCATTTCTTAACAGTGACGGTTCCCGCTTCGCCGCCGCCGAACATCAAAGGATACGTCTTGCCTGTCGCGAAATAGTTTTTCGCAAAGGTGGTCTCGCCTTGTTTGTTTCCTTCGCGATAGGGCGGTCTGAATTGGCCGCCTCTGAAGAGAGCGACAGCGTCCATGTTTCCCTCGCCTCCTTCGCCCGACACGGCAAATACAATGACCGGTTGTCGCGTCTGCGCTGAAACGGACCGTGAAGTTGGCGTGTCAGACGCGAAACTCAACAACAGGAACAGCGTTGTGATCAAACAACAAGCAACGAGACGTCTGAGATTTGTCGCCACTTGATCGGAAAGGTTCACGTTGATTGCCTCGAAAAATAATCTCGAAGATCGCGCAACATCATACCATTGCGATCACGTGGCACAGACTTCAGTATGTGTTATCACGGCACATCACAGACTGAAGTCTGTGCCACAATAACCGTTTGGCAAGCAACGTCACCGTCACTATACTCGACGGGCAAGCCCTAAACGA
>DASZDV010000346.1:0-7148 GCA_035941575.1 Pyrinomonadaceae bacterium | reverse complement strand
TCGTCATTCCCGCCGCAGCGCCGGGAATCGCGACAGGCGCGATGCTGGCCATCGCGCGTATCTCAGGTGAGACGGCGCCGCTGCTGTTCACCGCGTTCGGCAGCAGGTTCTTTTCGACGTCACTCAACGAACCAATTGCGTCACTAACAGTGCAGATTTTCAACTACGCCATCTCGCCTTACGACGAATGGCACGCGCAAGCCTGGGCCGCGACACTGGTCCTGATGACACTTGTTCTGGGCATCAACATCATCGTGCGTTTCTTAACGAGGAAGAGGTTCTAAGGGTTATGCCCGTCCAAGCGGAACCGCCGAGAATCCAAGTCCGGGATCAGCGTCCGGCCTCCGTAGCTGGCGATGAGGCGGGGAAACAGACCAAAGTCGCGGTGCGCGACCTGAACTTTTTCTATGGCAAGGTTCAGGCGCTGCACAACATTTCGCTCGAGATTCCCGAACGCATCGTGATGGCGTTTATTGGACCATCAGGATGTGGCAAGTCGACGTTCCTGCGCACGCTTAATCGCATGAACGATGTGATTCCGGCCACGCGCGTTGGCGGCGAAGTTTTGATTGACGGCCACGATATCTACGCGCCGGGCACCGACGTTGTTGAATTGCGGCGGCGAGTGGGTATGGTGTTTCAGAAGTCGAATCCGTTTCCGAAGTCGATCTTCGACAACGTCGCTTACGGTTTGCGAATTAACAAGTTGACCGGCAGCGGTTCAGAGCTTAACGCGCGCGTCGAGCAGGCACTGAAGGATGCCGCGCTTTGGAACGAAGTAAAAGATCGTTTAAAGACGTCGGCGCTCAGCCTTTCAGGCGGTCAACAACAGCGTTTGTGTATTGCGAGAGCCTTGGCGATACAGCCGGAAGTACTGTTGATGGACGAGCCTGCCTCCGCGCTCGATCCGATTGCGACGTCGAAGATTGAGGAGCTGATCTTCGATTTGAAGAAGCAGTACACGATCGTGATCGTTACGCACAACATGCAACAGGCGGCGCGTGTTTCCGACACGACCGCATTTTTCCTGTTGGGTAAGTTGATCGAAGTCAATTCGACTGAGAAGATGTTCACGGCGCCGAATGAAAAATTGACTGAAGACTACATCACCGGAAGGTTTGGATAAGAAGTAAAGTTATGGATCTGCATCGTCATCTCGACGACGAACTGAGTTCATTGCGCGACCGCGTGTTGCTACTGGGCGGCGAAGCGGAACAGGCGCTCGACCGCGCAATGTATGCGCTGAGTGAACGCGACAGCGTCGTTGCTAAAGAGGTACTCGACCATGACGATCGAGTCGATCGTCTCGAAGTCGAGATCGACCGCCAGTGCATCGACATCATCGCCTTACGCCAACCCGCCGCGAGAGATCTGCGCTTTGTTATCTCAGTCGCGAAAATGGCGCCGGTGCTTGAACGCATCGCCGACCACGCGTGCAACATCGCTCGCGCTGCTATCGATCTGAACAACGAACCGGAACTCAAATCCGTACTCGATTTGAACCTCATGTCGGAGCACGCGCTGAAGATGTTGCGCTCCGCACTCGACGCGTTTACGTCATCCGACGCGATAATGGCTCGCGAAGTTATCAAGAGCGACAACGAAATCAACGATCTCTATAACCACACTTTTCATCGACTGATTGAGTTGATGGTGACTGAACCAGCCACCGCAACGCGCGATGCGCGGCTGCTGTTCGTGGCGAAGCACCTCGAGCGGATCGGGGACTACGTCACCGACATCTGCGAGCTAACCGTTTACATGGCCGAAGCGGCGTTTATCAAGCACAGTAACTAGTCATGACCCGCCCGATCCTAATCGTCGAGGACGACGCCGACATCTCCGAGAGTTTGAAATACAACTTCGAACGTGAAGGTCTGCCGGCGATCACCGCGCCGACCGGAGAGGCGGGCTTGTCGGCCGCATTAAACGAGCGCGAACCACCACGGCTTATCATTCTCGATTTGATGTTGCCGGGAATGAGCGGCATCGAATTGTGCCGTCGTTTGCGCCGCGAACCGGCCACGCGTCGCACGCCGATCATCATGTTGACGGCGAAGACTTCCGAGTCGGATCGCGTAACAGGTCTCGATCTGGGCGCGGACGACTACATCACGAAGCCGTTTTCCGTGCGTGAACTTCTGGCGCGCGTGCGTGCTGTCATGCGCCGTGCTGACGAAACGATGGGGAAGACGTACGAAGACGATCATTTGACGATCGACTTCGACGATATTCGGGTTCTTTGTGACGGCGCAAAGATAAAACTCACGAACAAGGAGTTCACGTTGTTGTCTGTGCTGGCACGCAGCGCCGATCGAGTCGTGACGCGGCAGCAGTTGCTGGATAGTGTTTGGGGTTACAGTTACTATGGCGACGCGCGCACGTTGGACGTGCACATTCGCCGTTTGCGACAGAAGCTGGACAAGTGCGGCGACTGTATCGAGACCGTCGTTGGAGTTGGGTATCGTTTCGTAGGTTGTAGGTGAGCTCTCGTGTTCAAGCGACTATTTACAAATCGTGAAAAATCACCACCGCGCGAACCTCAGGACACAGATAAAACGGATGAGATCTTCGCACCGAGTTCGCTCTTCGAAGCGACCCTGGGTGGCATGCGCGAAGGCCTCCTGGTGGTGAACAAAGACATGCGCGTCGTCGCCTCAAACCCCGCCGCACGCAAACTCTTCAGCCCGTCAGTCTCCAAACTTCAATCCCAACGCTTAACAGAGTTGACTCGCAACCCGGCGATCTACAGTGCGTTTCTCGATGGTCTACAAGGCCAGGAAGTCAGCGGCGTAAAAGTCGAAACGCATGGTCCGGAACGGCAAGTCTTTGATCTTCGCGTCGTGCCGATCGGTAACGCGAACGGACACGGAGCGGAAGGCGCGCTTGGCGTTTTCTCCGACATCACTCGCACCGAACGCCTCGAGCTCGTGCGTCAGGAATTCCTCTCGAACGTCTCACACGAACTGCGCACACCGCTGACGGCGATCATGGCTTTCGTTGAAACGCTCGAGACCGGCGCCAAGGAAGATCCGGAAAGCTGCCAACGGTTTCTTTCCATCATTCGCAAAAACGCTTCACGAATGCACGAGCTCATCGACGACATTCTCGAGTTGACAGCAATCGAAGGCGGGAACGTGCAGTTGCGTGCCGCGCCGGTTGAACTAAATCCGCTCGTGAATGAAGTCTATGGATCGTTGGCGGCGCACGCTCAGGCGCGAAACATCAAACTTGAAAACGAAGTTGCGCCGGACATTGTCGTGTACGCCGATTCGCGAAGACTCGAACAGATGCTCACGAACCTCGTCGAGAACGCAATCAAGTTCAATCGCGACGACGGCACGGTTACGGTCAGGCATGAATCCGGAACGCGCGATCAGATCGTCGTCGAAGACAATGGCGACGGCATTCCGGCGCAACATCTCGCGCGGCTTTTCGAGCGGTTTTATCGCATCGATCGCGCGCGTTCCCGCGAGATGGGCGGCACCGGCCTGGGTCTGGCAATCGTCAAACACCTTGCGCTATTGCACGGCGGCGAGGTGGCCGTTGAATCCGAGTTGGGTAAGGGCAGCCGCTTCACCATCTACCTCCCTAAAAGTCCTGTTATTTCAACAGATAAAAGTTGAAAAACACTGTTGTAAACTCCGCTTAGGTCTGTAATAATAGCTGCCGAGTTTTTGCCCTCGTTCTCTTCCCCGACAGCCCCGGGAGGTCCTCAGAGATTGGTTGTTGACCGACAATTAGCGGTCTGGGGAGATCAAACATGAGAATTCGACGAGTGATGCGAGCCGTGTCGACGTTTTTAACTCAGTTGGGAGCGGCAGTGCTGAAAGCTGTTGTGACCAGCTTGATTCTTGGGGTTTTCGCGATTTCACTGATGCACTACATGGGTGTGCCTGTGCCAAGCGCCCACGATCTGTTGGGCGGACTCACAAAGTTAGCGGAGATACTCGGATAAAGGAGAAGCATTGAGCACGGAACTGGGCCGCGCCTACGAGGTGCTGGGAGTAAAACCGGGCGTTTCAGATCGGGAGTTGAAAGCAGCACATCGGGATCTCGCGAAGGTGTGGCATCCCGATCGCTTTCTTCACGATCCGCGATTGCGCGAAAAGGCCCAGGAGAAATTGAAAGAGATCAACGAAGCGTACGAGCAGTTGATCTCGCGTAATAAGCGGCGCTACACACCGCCTCCGCCGCCGCGTTCTTCAGCGCCTGACGTCGTGCGCGTTTCCGTTCGGCGCGGAATTGGTTGGCACTGGTGGGTTGCGGCGCCGCTCGTAATTTTCGCGATTGTCTTTGCCGTTACTACGAAAACGTTGTTGCGCGATCGCCAGCCTCCGCACACCGATGTTGCTCAAGTAGAAGAATCAACCGAACCGCCGGCCCCGGCTCAGGACACAACTGGCCCAACTCGCAGCCGTCCCGAGAACAATTTGGCGCCACCAGCCGAGGCCGCAACCGAACCAGCTCCAACCAACGAAGTCGTTGTTCCACTTGCGACCGTCACCGTTTCAATCGATCCTGAAACTGGTTTGCTTGCGACGCCGACGTGTCCGGTGAAGACGCGAATGACGTATCCGATTGGCAGTGAACCTCGCGCCTACTGCAACGTCACTCACGTGGTTAAGACTCAGAAAGAAAACCGCATCAAAGGCCTCGCCAAACGCCTGCTGTAACTCGACTCACTGTTCATTTCACTCTCGCGAGCCAGACATTCCCTCCCTTTCTTAGTCCCGCTAGCGCTACCACCAAGGGAAAAGGAATTGGTTGAATCGGCTACGCCGAAAGAAAGATCAGAACGTAAACACTAGTTGATGTTGCATGCGATAAGTGGTCGGGGCGAAGTCTCCGATCGGAACGAAGAAGTTCGGATACTGCCCGCTACGCCGGAGTGAGTTCTGTATGTAGAACAAACTCTGGAACGTCACCTTGCGCGAGAGACCGTATTCGAAGCGGAAGTGATTGGTGCGGATGTTCACGCCTGTGTTTGTCCCAAGGTCGTCGTCGGTGACCTGCGAGATCATCGAGTTCGCGCCTTTGATTGCGAAGACGTAGAGAAAACCCATATCGCCACGTTTTGTGGCCCGGCCGATTTGCAAAGCCGCGAGCATCGCATCCCGTTCGTTCATTCCGGTTGCGACGTTGCGCGCAAACTGTAGGTTGAACGTGATGGGGTAAGCGTGATCGCCGCTTTTGAATCCTGCATTGTTCAACCGATAGGTGATGCGCAAGACCTGAAACCCGGGCGCCGTGTAGACCACTCCGCCCGGTGTCGTGGTCGCATTGCCGGTTCCCGGAAACGGACCCGAAAGCGCAATGCCGAGGCCCGGTTGGACCAGCAGAACGAGCCCGTCAGTTGTCGAAGCCAACTGGATCTGATTCGGGTGACGGTAAACCTGAATGTCGGCGCCGGCCTGGCTGTTCCATTTCTCGTTGAATGTTTGATTCACGAGGAAACCCTGGTGAAAGAGGTTCGCCGAGCGTCCGGCAGTGCCAACAACTTCGCCGGCACGAGCGAGCGGACTGTTGGGTTGGATGATCGCGACGTTCGGTGTTGAGAAGATGTACTGTCCCGCGCGCAACTCGAGACTCGAAACATATGCGCCGTTTGGTTTGAACGTACGCGTGTAGCGTTCGTTGAATCCGTTGAAGCGTAGGTCGTCGTCAAACAGGAACCGCGAGTTGTCGGCAAAGACGCTTTGAACGCGTCCGCCCTGAAGTTGCACCGACTTCGTCGGCCGGTACTCGATCCACGCCTCGCTCAACATAAACGGCGCACGTGCGTTGAACGAAGTGAAGTCCTGGTTGGTGGAAAGTTGGTTGTTCAATGGACCAGTCGCGAGCTGTCCGTGGAAA
Source organism: Pyrinomonadaceae bacterium (assembly GCA_035941575.1). Classification (GTDB taxonomy): domain Bacteria; phylum Acidobacteriota; class Blastocatellia; order Pyrinomonadales; family Pyrinomonadaceae; genus PSRF01. The sequence goes on along the minus strand of DASZDV010000346.1, from coordinate 1,292 downwards.
CTCAAATTGGGGTGAATGTCGGTGTCGAAGTTCAGCCGCAGGCGATAACGAGCACGGGCGTTTTGCACGTGCTCGAGCGGTGGATCCGGTGGTTCTGTGGCGGAGCGAAAGATGCCGTCAAAACGTAAGCGGAAGTCGCCGCTAAAGCGGACTGGACCGATTTTTAGTGCCTGGCCTTCGAGTTTCGTGAGACGTTGTTCGACCGTCGGAGCCTGGGGTGGTTCTGGTGCTACTGAGACGCTCTCTTCAACGGCTTTCGGAGCAGTGGATTTTACGGACAGTTTGTCGAGCAATGCCTGGATTGCTACTTGCTGTTCGGAGATGGTCTTCTGAAGCTGATCGAGCTTAACGTTTTGACGTTCGAGCTCGGCTTCGAGAACACGAACACGTTCAGTAACGTTTGTTTCGGCCGCTTCATCCTCACGCTTCGCCGCAGTCTTAACCAACTCCTGTGCGGCAGTAGGTGTTAGAGCGAAAGCGAGAATGGCAAACATAAAGCTAAGGCGAACTGCGATACACGTTTGGCGAATGTTGCTCGAAGGCTTCATGTGATTGGTTCCTCGAAACGGGATGTCTAACTGAGTTTGCGAACGTCGTAGCATATGGCCGTGGTCTTAAATCCACCTTGCTACGAAGTTACAACAATATGAATAGAGCGCATCGTTGACAACGATCTGACGCGCCGCTTACTATCATTGCAGTTTATAATGTCAGGCTCTTCCTTCGGCAGGAATCTCGACAGGAATGATGCTTCTTCTTCAGGCGGTAACGACCACAACTCAAACTGTCGGCAGTCCGATCACAGCTTACTGGCCGGTAATGGTCTTTTTCGCCGTAGCTGTGATCTTTCCTGTGCTACCACTCATTCTCGGGCGCTTTCTCAGACCAATTAAATACGAGAAGGGCAAAATGCGGCCCTACGAGTGTGGCATCGATCCGACGACTGAGGCGCACGAACGATTTACGGTGCGTTATTACATCGTGGCAATGCTCTTTCTGATTTTCGACGTCGAGACCATTTTCCTGTTGCCGTGGGCGATTATATTCATGGGAGATGACTTCTCCTTTACAACTTTTGCGCTCATCGAAATGTTTGTTTTTATCGCTATTCTGGTGGTCGGTTATTACTACGCGTGGCGCAAGGGCGCGCTCGAGTGGGCCTAGAGAGATTGGCGATTGCCGATTTTCGATTGCCGATTTGAGGTTCTTTGGGAAAGAGTGCAATTGGCAATTGGCAATCAACAATTGAAAGTGACTTATGGCTGAACACGAAGAAGGGTTTGTCTTAACTA
>DASZDV010000345.1:0-1940 GCA_035941575.1 Pyrinomonadaceae bacterium | reverse complement strand
GGCTCGCTTTTGTGTTTCAGGGAGTCAAAAACAATTTGAGTTCTTTTTACCCGAATCGCCCCTACATCCATGGAATCCTCCCGACAATTCTCCTCCTGATTACACCCGTCTTCGCGGTGGCGCAGTCGACTGTCGCCGGCGAAGACATCTCGGCCGCCTCAAATTCAACCCTGACGCGCATCGAACGCGCCCGAGCCCTCGCCGCAGTTCATCAACTGCAACCCGCGGCGACTGAACTCGAAAACGTCCGCGCCTCCGTGCGAGATGTGGCACTCAGAAACGTCACCACCCTGATGCTGATCGGCATTTACCTGGAAGACGGCAACTACGGCCGTTCCCAATCATTACTGGAAGAAGCTTTTCAAACGCGCGCTGCGCAAAAAGACGAGTCAATCCGTACTTATTTCGCTGCCGCGGGCCAGACCATTAACGGCATCCGCGCCCACCTCGCGCGATATCGCAGTTTCGGCCTGAATCCGAGCGAAACAGCTCTTCCACCTGAAGCGAACACAGATCTCGAACGCGTGCGCAACCTGCTGGAACGCGTAATCGCGCAGGCCAACGAGATTTCAAAGGAAGCAGGCCGCGCATACGACGCCCTTGCACTCCTCGAAGACGTGCTGGGTCTGCGTATGAGTCTTGCCCGCAACGACGACGATCGCGCCAAGTGGCAGACGGAATTCCTGATGGCCAGAGAGAAAATGGCCTCCTCGCAGATTCAAGTCGCATCACTTGGCCGTTCACCGGCGCTGGACGCACTTACTTCCAGAATTCCTAACCCGTTTGCAACCAGCGCAACGGCCAACAAGACCGAAACAAACGCGGCGCAAAGCGCCGCACAGCAAACAGCGCCAACTCAAACCACCACAACCGAACCGCAACTCATCAGCACGGGTTCGCTCAGCGGTCGCGAAACCAAGCGCGTGTCGCCCAACTATCCACAGTCAGCCCGATCCCACAACGTGAGCGGCACAGTCCGCGTGTTCGCAATCATCGACGAAAACGGCAAGATTTGGGTCACCAATTCGGAAGGCCCGATACTGCTACGTCAGGCGGCAGAAGAGGCCGCGCGCGGCTGGACATTCCCACCTTCGGCAGCGAACGGCAAACCCGTCAGACTCGCCGGCTACATCGATTTCGAATTCAAACTGTAGTTTTGAGCCACGGATTCTCACGGATTGCAGAGGTCAAGAGAACCTTGCCGCTAATCTTGACTTAAAAGTAAGGTTTAGCTTAAGATGCCCACGGTTAACAATTTAGATGAAAATCTCGGCTCAAGAAGAATATGGATTACGGTGCCTTTTGCAGTTGGCGCGCGCGGAGACGATGGGTGAATCGTTGACCCTTTCGCAGCTCGCCCAACTCGAAGGAATCTCTTCCGCCAACGCCGGGAAATTGATGTGGATCCTGAGCAAGGCCGGGCTGGTTCAATCGACACGCGGTATCAAAGGCGGTTACTCGCTGGCAAAACCCGCCTCGCAGATTCGACTCAATCAGGTCATCAGAGTGCTCGAAGGCGAACCGGCGGAATCGCACTGTAAGAGTTACGCCGGCGTGTTGGACGCGTGCGTGCACACGGGCGACTGCGGTATTCGCCCGGTGATTGTCGAGTTGCACCAGATTGTCGATAACGCGCTTGCCGACATCACGCTCTCGCAGTTGTTGGGCACGGAAGCAAACGTCGATGCGGTGTTGCATCAGATTCAGGGAGCGAAACCCAGGGACAATCGAGTTTAGAAGATCACGATGAGTACAGCAGAGCTCTTAAGTAAACAAGAATACAAATACGGCTTCGTCACGGATATCGAGTCGGACATGATTCCGCGCGGTCTGACGGAACACACTATTCGTCTGATCGTTGAAAAGAAAAACGAACCCGAGTGGATGCTCGAGTTTCGCCTGAAGGCTTTCCGCCATTGGCTGACGATGACGGAACCAAA
>DASZDV010000344.1:0-2621 GCA_035941575.1 Pyrinomonadaceae bacterium | reverse complement strand
AACCTGAAGATACTGACTTCTGGTCCGGCGCCGCCTAATCCGGCCGAACTGCTCGGGTCAGATCAAATGCGCAGACTGCTGAGCATGTTGAGTGAAAGGTTTGCGCACATCATCATCGATTCACCGCCGGCAATCTCGTTTACCGATGCTTCGATTCTGTCCACCATGGTGGACGGCGTCATGCTGGTGGTCCATGGCGGCCGCAGTTCGCGGGCCGTGGTGCGGCGAGCCAAGCAGCAGTTGCTTGACGTTGGCGCGCACATCTTCGGCGTAGTCCTTAATAATGTGAAGCTCGAGACGCAGGATTACTATTACTCCGGCTATTACTCGAACTATTACTCGACAGAGACTGACGGCGGACGAGACGCATCGGCGGGCGAGACCGTCTGAGGTGGGCCTGATCTGTTGCGGTATCCGGCGTCAGATTTCCCCTCGATCAACTTAACCAGCGTCACGCTATGAACGTTCCCCTTCTGGATCTACAGGCGCAGTATGCCTCGCTCAGGGACGAAATGCGCCCGGCGATTGAACGTGTGCTGGAGTCGCAGCGATTTGTGCTCGGAGACGAGGTGCGCCGGCTCGAGAACTCGATCGCCGAATACTGTGAAACGAGTTACGCCGTCGGTTGTGCTTCGGGTTCCGATGCGTTGCTGTTGGCTTTGATGGCGCTCGACGTCAAGGCTGGAGACGAGATTGTCACGACGCCGTTCAGCTTTTTCGCTACCGCGAGTTGCGTTGCGCGGCTCGGAGCGCGCCCGGTCTTCGTCGATATTGATCCAATCACTTACAACATCGATACTTCGCAGGTTGCGGATGCCGTCACGTCTCGAACCAAAGCGATCGTGCCGGTGCATATCTACGGACAGTGCGCGGACATGGATCCTTTGCTGGCTTTGGGCGAACGTTTCGGTGTTCCGGTGATTGAAGACGCCGCGCAGGCAATCGGTGCTACCGATCGCGGACGACGCGCCGGTTCGATGGGCGCGCTTGGATGTTTCAGTTTTTACCCGACGAAGAACCTGGGCGGCGCGGGAGACGGCGGTCTGGTTACGACGAGTGACGATGAACTAGCCCAGCGACTAAGAAGACTACGGACGCACGGTGGCATCACTGAATATCAACATACAGAAGTCGGCATTAACAGCAGGCTCGACGAATTGCAAGCCGCTGTGCTGAACGTTAAGTTCGCACATTTGGACCGTTGGTCCAACGAGCGTGCTCAACGCGCGGCGGTTTACACACAATTGCTAACCAACGCGGATCTGAGTTTCGAAGTCATTACGCCTTTTGTGCGGCCCGATTGCCGTCACATCTTTCACCAGTATGTGATTCGCGTTCCTCGTCATCGCGACGCACTGATGGAACATTTGCGAAAATGCGGAGTGGGTACCAAAGTCTATTACCCGATTCCGCTTCACCGGCAGGAATGTTTCTCGTATCTCGGTTACAAGGAAGGAGCTTTTCCGGAAGCAGAGTGCGCGGCGACTGAAACTTTTGCGCTGCCTGCTTACCCGGAACTTAGCCAGGCGCAACAGGCTTACGTTGTCGACTCGATTAAGAGCTTCAAACCGTAACGATCTATGGCCCTGAAACTCAGCATCATCACTCCTTCATTCAACCAGGGCAGGTTTCTTGAAGAGACGATTCTGTCCGTGTTGAAGCAAGGATACGAGCCGCTGGAGTACATCGTCATCGACGGCGGCAGTACTGACGAAAGTGTCGAGGTAATTCGCCGCTACGAACATCGGCTCGCGTACTGGATCAGCGAAAAAGATCGCGGACAAGTCCATGCCATCAATAAAGGGTTGGAAAGGGCGACAGGCGATATCTGCGCCTTTATTAATAGCGACGACGTTTATTTACCCGGTACGTTTTACGCCGTGATGAACCACTTCGAGCAGCATCCCGAAAGTCACTGGATCTGCGGCGATACGATCATGTTTGGCGACGGCCACGACACTCACATGATCAACGCAGTCGTTCCCGTGTCGGCAGCGCATTGTTTGTCGTGGGCCTATCGCGCACCACAGCCCGGGCATTTCTGGCGCACCGAGATCATTCGAGAAGGGTTTCACGAACGCTGGAACTACGATTTCGATCACGACATGTACGTTCGCTTGCTGCTGAGCGGCCACACCTGCGAACACCTGCCGTTGCCCATGGCGGCTTACCGGTTACACGCAGTCAGCAAGACAGTCGCCGAAGGACACCGGCAGCTCGAGGAGTTTGATCAGATCGCTGAATTCTACGAGCCACACTTGCGCGGTGCTGATCAACGGTGGTGCCGCGCGACTCGCTTCCTGCGTTTGTCATACGCCGCAAGCGAAGCCGGACGGAAGGCTGAAGCAGCGAACTGGTTGGTCCGAGCCCTCGCCACGCACCCTGAAGGCGTGTTGAACCGGCCATTCTGGGGCTGTCTGCGGCGCCTCGTAGCCAGCAACGGCCACGGATAAAGAGAAAAATGCTAAGCTTGCATCGAAGGAGAGATGGATGTCACAACCGAGAAGAGTTCTGGTTACAGGAGCCGGCGGTGTTATCGGTCATCACCTCACGAAATATTTGGTCCAACGCGGATATTGGGTCCGCGGTGTCGACATTAAAGAGTCCGAATTCGAACCAAC
>DASZDV010000343.1:0-3377 GCA_035941575.1 Pyrinomonadaceae bacterium | reverse complement strand
AGATCGTAGCCGCGAGTGTTCTCAGCAAGCTTCGCCAACGGAAGAAGAATGGCGTCGCGAATGAACGTAAGAATGTCGCCAACCAACGACTTCCCGAAGTCGATCAGCCTGCTGATGGGCTCAGTGAAGATGCGCTTCCCGCGTTCGTAGACATCGTCCAGGTTGAAAATGTCGGTCCAACTCAGCGAATCGAGGAACTTCGTCAGAGCGCCCTTTAATTGACTTCCGACCAGACCAAGTGTGCGAATTTGCCCTTCGATCCACGTGCCGACCTTCGCGAGAATTCCGTATCTGTCCAATGCCTCGGCGATGAGGGCGCCGGTAACCGGAATCAGCTCGAGCAACGCGCGCAAAATGTTCGCGGGGCTACGATCAACCGGTTGCATGTTGATCGGATTGAGGCCGAGCACAATCGTGAGCAATCTGAAGCCAGGAAGGTAGTTTGCTTTGTCAGCAATCCAGTTAAGTGCGTCGCTGATGCCGAGGCGTTGAATGCGCGGCTCGCTACGGTGTGTGACTGTTGTGTCAACTTTTCGTTGAACGACCGCTTCCTGTTGAATCGTGTGCGTTAGTTCGTGTGCGATCAGTTCCTTGCCGCTGGCACTATCAGGTTGGTACTGGTTCTTTCCAAAAAAGATGTGATTGCCAACTGTGAACGCGTGCGCACTGACGTGTGCACTTTGCTGGGCCGCAGCGTCTCCGGTGTGAACGCGAACGTTGCTGAAGCTCGCACCGAACCGTGGTTCCATGTGACTGCGAACAGATGCCGGCAACGGCGACCCGCCGGAGATGCTTACGCGCGATGACGAGGTTGTGCGAGCAGGAGGTGCAGGGGCGGGTTGCGCGTGTGGCGCTTCAGCACGTTGGATGCCGCCTCTCGCCGTTCCCGTCGGCGGCGGCGTAGGCTTCGTCGCAGGTGCCGTCTGCATGCGCATTACTTTGCGCGCGGTTTCCTCGGCTTCGAGTTCGGCCGGGTCATAGGCCTTGGAAACTTTTCCTGGTAACCGTAACCATTTTGAAGTTTGGACAGATTTCGGCGAGGCGACATTGACTGTCGCAGCCGCAGGCTGCTGCTTCTTTTTCTTTTCTTCAGTGTCCTTTGATTGTGAGGCCATCGTTCGAGCGATCATCGTTTGCGTCGCTCGATTACCGATGCGCTGTTGTAGTGTCAGCGGCGCGGGCGATCGTTGGACCACAGTGCTGCGCTGTACTCGAGTGGAGACAGACGGCCGCCGTTCGAACGCGGCCGTCGCGCGCAGACTTGTGCGGTCGGTCGCCATGTTCAAGTGCCCTAACTAAGAGGATTTAGGCCGGTTTTTCTGACTCTGACTTTTTTGGTCGTGGTTACACGTCCCTCGTCTTCAAGAAACTCCGTGTCGTATCGTTCAGCCGTTTGCCCTTGCGCTTTCTTGGAGGCTTTCTTGGAGGTTTTCTTGGAGGCTTTCTTGGAGGCCGCCGAGCGCGAGGCCGCTTCTTCTTTCTCTATCGCGACCCGCGGATCACGCATCAATACAGGTCGCACAAAACGACGAACGCTGTGATCCATGTCCCAATCGTCTGTGTCGCCGACTCGTTCTGCGACAGCGAGAAGAACACACTTGCATTCACAGTCAGAACAATCGCCGCAATGGCATTTACAGAGGCCCGCATAGTGGTCCTCGTAACAGGGCCCCGTTGCGCACTTGCAGTCGACCTTGTCGTTAGCGGCTGCTGAGTCCTCACCCTCGGCCGTATCTCCTTCCCCCGAGCCTTGATTCCCCACCTCTGCGGCTTCGTCGTCCAAGAGGCAACTACAGACGCACTCGGGCGGATCGGTGACCACTCGGATCTCATACCAGTCCTTCTCTCTCGTGCATTCAACCGGCGAGTCTTCTTCATCGGACGCGCAAATCGAAGTGCGAGGACCACAGCATTTCTCTTTGGCGCAAAGCATGATCCATACTTGTTCGCCTTCGGTAACTTCATCGCAGTCGTCATGAAGCGGGAACTTCACGTCCTTCGGTACGTAGATCGGGTCTCCGGAACACGCGATCGCCAGACCGGAGCCGACCTCGACTATCACCATGCCGCAGTCGCCGTACACCCTTACTACCAGGCCGCAAACTACTCCGCACCCAAACAGCGATCGGAACATCAGACGACTCAGGTCGCGTGTGTAGTCTTTCAGCAAGTCCAAATCTTCGGCGCGCAAGAGCATGCCCGGCCCAAACTTCGGCTTGACCAGTTTCGACGCGTCAGCCTTCGTGGCGACGGTAAGGTTGGTTTTGTTCATCACGAAACTCCTTTGCTCCGTTCTTCAGACTCGTTATCCGATGAACTCTCCGGTGCTGCTTCCACGAGGAATGTTGAAAGGAAGGTGCCGCCCGGCGTTCCGTTTCCGGTACAGGTGGAGAGGCCACGCGCGTTTGCATCTATCGTCTGACCGTTGCAATCGACGATAAAGTCTCCCCTAACTTCCAACTCGACCCTTGTTTTGCCACGTTGAAGACGGCTGCTATCGCTTCTGATCGCGCCGCGCAACCATCGCCCGTCGACTACAATCGTGGCCCGTTCAATCAATTCTTGATTAGCCATTTCCACGCGCCGTATTGGTACTCGAGACGTCTCCCACCACTTGTCGTCATCTTCGGCGGTGATAATCGTCATTACGAAACAATCTTCTTTTACCGTGTCGCGGCGTACCGGGCGGGAGAACTCCACCCAGAAATCCGTGGTGACGTACTCAGATGGAGGTGGGTTACCTCCACCGGGCCCGAACGCATCCGCGAACTTTGGGAAAGGCACGGCGGTTGACTTGCGATGCCATCTTTTCCATCCGAAGTCCTTTATGTATGTGAGATCGCAGCCGCGAATGAGGTCGAACAGCAGATCGTTTCGCTTGACGAGCCTTCGCGGACCGCACTCTTCAACTTCCTCGAATATCACGCGATCGCAATCGTCAAATCCCGGCAACACACACGCGATGTCGACACCATTGCTGAGGTCAACCCAAACCCGTCCACACGGCTCTTTGATCTCACACAACGGCACACAATCAGGTTGCGGGAGATTGATGAGGTGATCACACAGACAACGGCAGCCGCCACGCGGGTTGGGCTTGCACTCCTCATCGGTGTCGTCGGTGGGGGCTTTGTGCTGCTCAGGGAGGTTAAGAGAGTCAAGGTATTTCTGGCGCTCGGCTTCGTCCAGCGTATCTAAGAACTCTAACTTTTCGACGTATTCTTCCCTGATTCGATCGTCTCGATTATCCGGTGGCTTGTGCCGTCGTTCCTCACAACATGGACCAACGCCACAATCACATTCGAGTTCACAGGGAAAGTCTTTACAGCATTCCTTGCAATTAACAGGTCGAAGCGTGTAGCGCACGGTCTCGCAGG
>DASZDV010000342.1:0-1534 GCA_035941575.1 Pyrinomonadaceae bacterium | reverse complement strand
GCAGAGATTAACGCGCGTGAAGATCTGGTTGCGCTTCCCTATTCGAGCGGCACCACTGGCCTACCAAAAGGCGTGATGCTGACACACTACAATCTCGTAGCGAACCTAAAGCAGATGGAAGGTCTCTGTTACTTCTACGAGACTGACACGCTCATCTGCGTGTTGCCGCTGTTTCATATCTATGGTCTCGTGGTGGTGCTGAATATGGGACTTTACACGGGCGCCACTATCGTTACGATGCCGCGTTTTGAATTGGAGTCGTTTCTTAAAGCGGCCCAGGATTATCAAGTCAGCCTCGCGCACCTCGTGCCGCCGATCGTGCTGATGCTCAGCAAGAGTCCGATTGTCGACAACTACTGGCTGCCACACCTCAAGACGATCTTTTCCGGCGCTGCGCCTTTGGGTGAAGAGCTGACGCGCGCGTGCATGGAACGCCTCGGTTGTGTTGTGCGCCAGGGTTACGGCATGACGGAAACAAGTCCGGTAACGCACTCTTCTCCTGCACCACCGCGAATGCTGAAGTACGGATCGGTTGGCGTGCCCGCGCCAAACACTGAATGCAAGATCATCGATCTGGAAACAGGCGAAGCGCTGCCGCCGGACGAGCGCGGCGAAGTTTGCGTTCGTGGACCGCAGATCATGCTCGGCTATCTCAATCGTCCCGACGCGACCGCGCAAACGATAGACTCCGACGGGTGGTTGCATACGGGAGACATCGGTTACGCAGATGAAGATGGTCACTTCTTTATCGTCGATCGAGCAAAGGAGCTGATTAAGTACAAAGGTTTTCAAGTTCCGCCGGCAGAGTTGGAAGCTGTGTTACTGACGCATCCTTGCGTCGCTGATGCCGCGGTTATCCCGTGTCCCGACGATGAAGCGGGCGAAGTGCCGAAGGCGGTAGTGGTGTTGAAGCAAAAAGCTGCGGCGGACACGATTATTGAGTACGTCGCGCAACGAGTCGCGCCACACAAGAGAATTCGCTACGTCGAGTTTGTCGACAAGATTCCGAAATCTCCGGCAGGAAAGATCCTGCGGCGCGTGCTCGTCGAGGCGGAGCGGGCAAAAGCCCGGGCTTTGTGATATTTTTCTGCCTGAAATTCTAGGAGGGAATGACATGTACTTTCGTCGTTTAAGTCTCGCAATCCTGACTCTCCTGCTTATCGCTTCGTCAAGCTCGGCACAGGTGCAAAAAGACGCAGGCCCCTGGGCAGAATGGGAGACGATTACTCCTGAAGGCGAAGAGTTCACTGTCACGATGCCGAAAAACCCGACCACGGAGGCAGCCAAGTTCCCCTATCACAAGATGGAACTCAACACGCGGCTGTACCTGGCGAAATCATCGGCCGGGCCCGTGTTGGCAGTGGCGTCTTTCAGTGGCATCAAATCGGATCCGGCGGCGTACACGGAGTTTGCGCGATTCAACTCTTACATCGATGCGTTCAAAGATTTCTTTCCACCTAAAGTGCGCACCAAAGATACGGCGCTCACCAAACTCATATTAGTGAGCAGCCGCCCGTTTCACGGTCACACCGGC
>DASZDV010000341.1:0-8231 GCA_035941575.1 Pyrinomonadaceae bacterium | reverse complement strand
CTGTTTCGGCTCCCTATCTCAGAGCAATCGACGAGACGATCCACCACCACCTTCCGATGAGTATTTCTTGCGAACATGGGTTGAATACAGTGCTCCCTCAGGTAAATACAAGATAAAGTTTCCAAAGACGCCGCGCGAATATTCCGAGATTCAAGAGGGAATCGGCGGCCAATCAACCGTCTATGTCGCTGAATACAAAGGCGTGCTTTTATATGTAACGACGTACGGTGACTCCCCTTCACATATCTCAGATGCGAAAATATTCTTGAGTAATATTAGTAAAGCGTGGTTAGAAGCCAATGCGGCGCGTAAGCTTCAGGTCATTAAGAATGAAGAAGTCTCTTTGGGAGGCTATCAGGCGAGGTTTCTGCAAATTGAAACCCAACAAGACGTTGTTCGGGTTAGATGGATAGTGGTGAAGGACCGCGTGTACTACCAGTTTGTGGCTGCTCCTAAGCATCGGAACGCGCTGGAGAGTGAGAACGGATACCACAAGTTAGCAATGGGTTTTCTCGATTCGTTTGAGTTGACGAAATGATTAACTCTGACGTCAGGCGCTTGCATCTCTATGTCAGACTTCGATCTCGCAGAGCAACTTAATAATGAAGGGATGCTGTTGCGCAACGGCGGCGATATCGCCGGCGCAGAGGCTGCCTATCGCGCCGCGAGCGCTGCCGCCCCCGAATGGTCCGCGCCCGTCTACAATCTTGGCCTCCTCTACAAATATGAGGGACGCTGGCGAGAATCACTCGTGTGCTATCAGCACGCGGTGATCCTCGCGCCCGACGACGGGGACAGTTGGTGGAATCTCGGGATCGCAGCTACCGCACTTGGTGATTGGATCGAGGCGCGACGCGCTTGGACATCGTGTGGAATAGAAGTTCCGCCAGGAGAAGGACCACCCGAGTTTAACTGGGGCCACACACCTATCCGTCTTGATCCGAATGGCCAGGCAGAAGTCGTCTGGGCTCGCCGCCTCGATCCCGCTCGAGCGCAGATCGTCAGCGTGCCACTGCCGTCGTCGCCGTTTCACTGGGGCGATATCGTGCTCACCGATGGGGCGGTGGAAGGACAGCGCATGGTCGACGGCCGAACCTATTCTGTCTTCAACGCGTTGCAATTACTCGCTCCCTCAGGATTTCGAACCTTCGTTGTCGAGCTCGCCGCAGTGCAGCCGAACGCACTCGCTGCGTTTGAAGACTGCGCGACCAACCACGGTGGGGCGGCGGAGGATTGGGGCACTTTCACTTCCATTCTTTGTGCCGAGTGTAGCCGGGGCTTTCCCCATGAGCACGCCCCTGGCACCTCGGCATCAGCCCACCCGCATTGGGGCCTTGCCGCGCGCGATCACGACCATGCGAATGAGATTGTCAGTCAGTGGCTCGCAAATACGCCGGGCGCCGATCTCGACGTCTGGTATGAGGCGCCACCCACGTTGCCTAACGATTATTGCAACTGATAAGAACCGCATTCAGCGTACGCCGAGGTTGGTGGGCGAGCATTGATCTCGCCGTTGCTTAACAACCTCATTGAAGCTCGTCTTAACTCTCGAAGAAGTTGCCGGCGTCGCTGTCCTTTAGCGTGTCTTCATCGCCAGGCTCCTCTACATCTTTCAACGCCGCCTCTTTCCATTCGGTGACGATGATGGGCGCAGAGAGTGTTTTGTGGACGGGGCACTTGTGCGCGATCTCCTGAAGGCGCGCGCGCTGTTCTTCAGACAACGCACCAGTGAAACTAATTGCGCGCTCGATGCGGTGAACGTAACCTTCGGTCTGTTGCAGACACTCCTGACAATCCTTCGAGTGAATCCGGTTCTGGCGCAGACGTACAGTGACCTGTTCGAGTGGCCACTGTTTGCGACGAGCGTAGAGTGTCACGGTCATCGAGATACAACTGCCGAGCGCGGCCAGCAAAAGCGTGTAAGGATCCGGACCCGCATCTTCACCACCCGCAGCAACAGGTTCATCCGTAATGAAAGTGTGGCCTGCACCGTAACGCACTTCGTTGCGCAGATTGGATTGCGACGTAACAATCACTTCACTCATATTGTTGCTCTCTTTCGCACTTTGCGCGTTTCCGCGAAAAACTCTAAACTCGACCGCCGTTTCCAAAAGAAATTAAATCAAAAACAAGGCTGTCGTATGAAGATTCATGAATACCAGGGAAAAGAACTGTTGAGAAAGTACGGCGTACCCGTTCCGCGCGGCATTGTCGCACGGTCGCCGGAAGAGGCGTATCACGCAGCGAAAGAACTCGGCGGTGATCTCGTAGTCGTGAAGGCGCAGATTCATGCAGGCGGACGCGGCAAAGGCGGCGGCGTCAAACTCGCGCGGAGCGCCGACGAAGCACGCGAACTCGCGCGCCAGATGCTTGGCATGAAACTCGTCACGCATCAAACCGGCCCTGAAGGAAGAGAAGTGCGCGTGCTGTTGATCGAAGAGGGCCTTCCGATTGACAGGGAATTTTATCTCGGCATCGTTTTGGATCGCACTTCGGGCCGGCAAGTATTCATGGCTTCTTCCGCAGGCGGCATGGACATCGAGGAGGTCGCAGCCAAGACTCCGGAAAAGATCTTGAAAGAAACGATCGATCCCGCTGTCGGCTTTCAACCCTTTCAAGCACGAAAACTCGCTTTCGCCCTCGGTCTCCCTGGTCCATTAGTTAACCAGGCGGTGAAGTTCATGCAGTCGCTGTACTCAGCGTACGAACAGATGGACGCATCGCTCATGGAGATCAATCCGTTTCTTCTGACGAAGGACAACCGGCTCATCGCGCTCGACGCCAAGGTCAACTTCGACGACAACGCACTCTTTCGTCACAAAGAATTTCTCGATCTGCGCGATCTCAACGAAGAAGAACCACTCGAAATCGAAGCGTCGAAGTTTGATCTCAACTACATCAAGCTCGACGGCAACATCGCGTGCATGGTGAACGGCGCAGGCCTCGCCATGGCGACGATGGACATCATCAAACTCGCCGGTGGCGAGCCTGCAAACTTTCTCGACGTTGGCGGCGGAGCTTCACAGCAACGAGTCGAAGCTGCGTTTCGCATTTTGTTAGCAGACGAGAACGTGAAAGCGGTCTTAATTAATATCTTCGGCGGCATCGTTCGTTGCGACATGGTTGCGCGTGGTGTTGTCGAAGCAGCGCGGAACTTGCAGATCAAAGTGCCCGTCGTTGTTCGACTCGAAGGCACGAACGTCGAAGAGGGTCAACGCGTGATTCGCGAGTCGGGCATGAACTTCACAGTTGCAGACGGCATGAAAGACGCGGCTGAGAAGGTCGTCAAACTCGCAGCGTAGACAAACAAAGGAGCGTCATTGGCAAGCATCTCTTTTTGGGGCGGCGTGGGAACGGTCACGGGATCGAAGTATCTGATCGAGACCGACAGAGCGCGCGTGCTCGTCGATTGCGGTTTGTTCCAGGGCTTGAAAGAACTGCGTGAGCGCAACTGGCAGGAACCCCCTTTCGATCCACGTTCGGTCAACGCCGTGCTAATCACTCACGCGCACATCGATCACACCGGCTACTTACCGCGATTCGTGAAGCAGGGATTTCATGGACCAGTTTACTGTTCACGCGGTACATCAGACCTCTTGAAGATTCTCTTGCCTGACTCCGGGCGCTTGCAGGAAGAAGATGCCGACTATCGCAACCGGCATAAGTTAACCACGCACGAACCAGCGTTGCCGCTCTACACCGAAGACGATGCGTTTGCTTCGTTGAAACTTGTTCGTCCACTTGCGAACGAGGGCGACGCGATCGAAGCGGCGCCCGGTATTCGCGTGAGCTTCAAGACAGCAGGACACATTCTCGGGTCGAGCATGGTGCTTGCGGAAATCGAAGGCGCCGGCGCAGACGGCAGAGGACGTCGAGTACTCTTCTCGGGAGATCTCGGTCACTACGATCAGCCGATCATTCGCGATCCGACGCCTCCGCCGCCGTGTGATTATCTTTTAGTCGAATCAACCTACGGCGATCGCCTGCACGATCCGGAAGATCCCAAAGTCGCACTGACGCGCGTTATCAAAGATGCAGCACAACGCAATGCGCCGGTTCTGATTCCCGCCTTCGCCGTGGGACGCACGCAGGAGATCGTTTATCTGATTCGCGAACTCGAAGACGAAAAAGCCGTTCCAATCTTACCTGTCAGCGTCGATTCGCCGATGGCCGCAGCAGCGACAACCGCATACTCGAACCGCACGGAAGAACACGACGAAGAATACACGAGCATTCTGACGAACAAGCGGCATCCACTGCGAACAAATTCGATGATCACCGCAACGTCGCGCGATGAGTCGAAGAAGCTGAACAGCGCAACCGGAGCGCGCGTGATCATCAGTGCTTCGGGAATGATGACTGGTGGACGCGTGCTGCATCACGCGTTGCGCATGGTTCCCGATCCCGACGCAACGATTGTTTTTGTTGGTTACCAGGCGGCGGGCACGTTAGGACGCCGAATACTCGACGGTGAACGGGAAGTAAAGATCATGAAACAGTGGGTGCCCGTTCGTTGCCGCGTAGTGAAGATTGGCGGCTTCTCGGCGCACGCTGATTGGAAAGAAGTGTTGCACTGGCTCGAGGGCATGCAAACCGGCGTTCCGAGCCGCACGTTTTTAACCCACGGCGAATCCGAAGCGGCGAACGCAATGGCCGGTCACATCAAGGATCGTTTCGGTTGGAATGTTCACGTGCCGCAGTACGGCGAGCGTGTCGAGTTGGTGTAGTGGATCAATTGAGAGGAGCATTTATCATTGAGCGTGTTGGTCGATAAGAATACCCGGCTGGTGGTGCAGGGCATCACGGGAAAAGAGGGAACGTTTCATACCAAACAGATGGTCGAGTATGGAACGAACGTAGTTGGTGGCGTGACGCCGGGCAAGGGCGGCACGACGCACGAGGGCATTCCGGTTTTTAACTCGGTTGTCGAGGCAGTTGAGAAAGCAGGGGCGAATGCTTCCGTGATCTACGTGCCGCCTTCATTTGCCGCCGACGCTGTGATGGAAGCAGCGGATGCGGGAATTCCAGTTGTCGTTTGCATTACTGAAGGCATTCCAACGCTCGACATGGTGAAGGTAAAGGAATATCTGCGCGATAAGTCCACACGTCTGATTGGTCCAAACTGTCCGGGCATCATCTCTCCTGGCAAGTGCAAGATCGGAATCATGCCTGGCCACATCCATCGCGAGGGATACATCGGCGTCGTGTCGCGTTCAGGAACGTTGACTTACGAAGCGGTGGGCCAATTGACTGCTCTCGGTTTGGGCCAGTCGTCCGCGATCGGCATCGGTGGCGATCCGATCGTCGGTACAACTCATCTTGATGCTTTGCAGTTGTTTCAAGCCGATCCCGAAACGACGGGAATCGTGATGATCGGAGAGATTGGCGGTACAGCCGAAGAAGATGCCGCAGCGTTTGCGAGAGAGAACGTTACAAAGCCGATCGTTGCGTTCATCGCAGGCCAAACGGCTCCACCGGGCCGCCGGATGGGTCATGCAGGCGCGATCATCGCCGGCGGCAAAGGAACAGCAGCGGAAAAGATGAAAGCACTCGAAGCGGCCGGCATTCACGTCGTTAAGTCGCCCGCAGATATCGGACAAGCTATGAAGGACGCACTCTAACCACGGATTGAACAGATAACACAGATGACTAATTTAACTTTCGGAATAATCAAACCAGACGCAGTTCGGGCGGGACACACGGGATCGATCATTCAACGAATTCTTGACGACGGATTCAAAATCCGCGCTCTCAAACTCATTCACATGACGCGGAAACAAGCAGAAGGCTTTTATGACGTACACCGCGAACGACCGTTCTTCAGTGGACTGACTGAGTTCATGTCCAGTGGACCATGCGTAGTGATGGCGCTGGAAAAAGAGAGCGCCGTTAAATCCTGGCGAGATCTCATGGGCGCCACTGATCCGGCAAAGGCCGATGCCGGTACGTTGCGAAAAGAGTTCGGTGGCTCGGTTGGTGAAAACGCCGTGCACGGTTCAGACTCAGACGAGAACGCAGCGATCGAGATCTCATACTTCTTCAGCCGGCTTGAACTCGTCTAACTGTCCGGATGAAACCTCGTAGATGAAATATTGTCCGAACTGTAATAGACAGTTTTCAGAACCGTGGCTCACATTCTGTTCTGAGGACGGGACAATGCTGATCGAGGAGTTGTCCCCGGCGGCTGATCCGAAGTGGGATCCGGTAATTCGCGAGCCGAGCCTGCAAGAGCAGGAGACACAGTGGTTGCCTCGCGATCCGCCGCTCGGAGGTGGTTGGATCGCCCCTGACGAACGAGCACCGATGGCGCCTGCATGGCAGCCGCCGCCACCGCCGATGCAACCTCTTAGGCAGCAGAGTCAGGGGCTTGCGATCGCGTCCATGGTAACGGGAATACTCGGTATCGTTGTCGGTTGTTTTGGTCCAATCCCGGGCGTAGCCGCGATCGTGCTCGGGTGGATGGCGCTTTCAAGGATTAAGAATTCTCCAGCCACGTACGGTGGGAGACCACTGGCAATCGTCGGTATAGCCACCGGCGCGGTGAGCGTGGTTATCTACACGCTGCTGATCATCTGGTGGCTTCTGATTGTAGGGGTGGCACTTGGGACTTCCTAAGGACACCGATTAAACTAATCGCATGTCAATCATCACCGACGTAATCGAATCGACTAAAGCGATCATTCAAGGAATGGCCGTGACGCTGTCGTACATTCCCAAGCGCAAGTGGACGGTCGAGTATCCCGACGAGCCAGTTACTGTTCAGCCACGTTATCGTGGCCAGCACCTGTTGCACGTCGATGAACTTGGCCGAGAGAAGTGCGTTGCCTGTTATCTCTGCGCGGCTGCGTGTCCTTCGGAATGTATCTACATCGTGGCGGCTGACGATCCGCGCCCGCCAGAGGAGCGGATCGGAGTCGACGAACGTTACGCGGCGGTTTACAACATCGATTACGGTCGTTGCATTTTTTGCGGTTACTGCGTGGAAGCTTGTCCAAAAGACGCAATCACGCACGGATATAACTTCGAACTTTCGGTTTACAGTCGCGCAGATCTCCTCAAAACGAAAGATGATCTGCTGATCACCAAACAGCTACAATCGAAGAACTACCGCGTTGCACTCTCGCATGAAGATGTGGACTCAGAATACAAAGAAGTCTGACCCACGTCGCCGATATAATCCGGGGCATGTCCTTTCGCGAGCTTCATAAACAATGGGAGTTTGATCTCAAATCGAGTCCCGAGAGACTGTGGCCGTTTATCGCCGACACGAATCGTTTCAATCGCGATACCGGCGTTCCGCAGATTGAAGTTGAAGCCGGACAAAAGAAACTGCGCAATGCTCGCCGGAAAGTGCGGCTGTCAATCTATGGCCTGCCTGTCGAATGCGAAGAGCAACCGTTCGAATGGGTGCGGCCTTTTCGTTTTGGTATCGAGCGTGTTTACAACAAAGGACCCTTAGCGCGCCTGCGCGTGTTGGCGGAGTTGACTCCGAAACCGGATGGCGGCACGCACCTCGTTTATCAGCTCTGGTCCACGCCGAGAAATCTGCCGGGTGCACTTGCCGTGTCTGTGCAAATGAACGTTACGTTCGCGCGCCGGTTTCGTGACGCCATTCAAAAGTACGACACGGCGGCAATCAACGGCGCGACGTACGAGTCAGCCGAGCCCAATACTTCACAGTCATTATTCGATCTGTCGCGGCTCGCGTCTTTGCGAGAAAAGTTCAACGCCGAGCTAGATGAGGCGGAGGTATCGCCGCAGAAACGCGCAATCGCCAATCGACTCGTCGACTTTCTCGAACACGCCGACGATCTCGCAGTCACTCGAATCCGCGCTTACAAACTCGCAGACGACTGGAACGAACCTCGCCGTGACGTACTGGAAATCTGTCTGCGCGCAACGCGTGTCGGTTTACTCGATTTTCGTTGGGACTTGCTGTGTCCGATGTGTCGTGGTCCACAAGAGTCAGGCAGCTCATTGAGAGACATTCACAAGGACGTACACTGCGCCACGTGTCAGATCGATTTCACCGTCGATTTCGATCGCTACGTTGAACTGACATTCCGGCCTAACCCCGCAGTGCGGCGAGTTGATGTGCAGGCGTTTTGCATTGGCAGTCCTGAAATGACCCCGCACGTTGTAGCCCAGCAGCTCCTGCCGCCAGGCGATCAACGAGTGCTGAATCTGCCGTTGGAACGCGGCAACTACCGGTTGCGGGCGTTCGAATTGCC
>DASZDV010000340.1:0-10967 GCA_035941575.1 Pyrinomonadaceae bacterium | reverse complement strand
AAAAAATCGTGGCCCGCTTTTCGCGCGAAGCGCGCGCCGCGTCACGTATCTCTCATCCGAACGCATTGAGTGTTACTGACTTCGGCGAAGACGAGAACGGCATTGTCTTTCTCGTGATGGAGTTTCTGAACGGAAGAACGCTGAAGCAGGTAATACGAGACGATGGCCCGTTGCCGCTTCAGCGGGTGGTTGAGATCACACGCCAGGTCGGCGATGCGCTCAACGCGGCACACGCGCAGGGCGTGGTCCATCGCGATCTAAAAAGCGACAACATTATGCTGATGGACGCCATGACTGGTGACCACGCGAAGGTGCTCGATTTCGGCATCGCGAAGATCAACGAGGCTGGGAGTCGCGATTCAGGATTGACGGCTCCAAACCTGGTGATCGGCACACCACAGTACATGTCGCCGGAGCAGTGCTCACAGGACTCGGAGATCGATGCGCGTTCCGACATTTATTCGCTCGGCGTGATTCTTTACGAAATGCTGGTCGGGCATGTCCCGTTCACGGCCGACTCGCCCACGATGGTGATGATGAAGCACTTGCAGGATGCCGTTCCTTCGGTGCTCGATGAGCGAAAAGATCTGCCGCCACAGGTCGGGCGAGTCATCGCACGCGCGATGGCAAAGCTGCCTTCGAACCGTTATCAAACCATCGCGGAGTTGATTGAAGACTTGACGATAGCTTCCGGGATAGGAGTCTTCGCGCCGGTGCCGGCACAACCGGCGACTGCTTCAGCAGCTCCTGTCATAAGAGACGAACCTGATGAAGTCACTATGGTCCGAATGAGAGAAGAACCACCGCCCGCGCCGCGACGGCCGCCGGTGACTGTTCCGATCCATGGTTCGATGCAGGCGCAGCCGCCAAGCGCGACGAGTTTCAATCCGCTGAAAGTAATCATTCCTTCGATCGTTGCACTGCTCGTGGTGTTCGTTGCGATTTACGCGTTGAAGAAAAACTCGGCTGCACAGGATCAGAATGCAAATCAGCCACAGCCAACCCTTGCCGCCGATCCAAACAGTCAACCAGTGCAACCGGGCGCATCACCAACCGGCAAAGGTGAACAGGGTGTTCCATCCGGTGGGACCATCACTCCGCCTGCGAACGTGAACGCCAGCCCGAATGCGAACGCAGCGGTTTCGCCGGAGGTGATCGAGGACGTGCCTCCGCCGCCCGTGAACGCTAACGCGAACACCAACAGCAACAGCAACGCCAACAGCAACAGTAATCGGAAGGCGTCTCCACTACCTGAACCGACGCGCAGCGTTCTCCCGGAAGGCGCGCCTTCGCCTGTGCCAACGAGGACGCCCGAGAAAAAAGCGTCACCGGTGCCCACACCCACGCCGCCCGAGTAATCCTTAATCGTCGTTAGCCTTTGCTGCTTTCAGGATGAGGTTGCGGAAAGTCTCTTCGTCCTCAATGGCGATCTCGATTTCAAACACGTGATAGGGAAGTGAAATGGACAGTGAACGCAACTTCACTGCGTCTTTGGCAGTTGTGATCAGGCTTTGTGCGCCTGCGGCAGTTGCGGCTGCGGTCAGTTCGTCGATGTCGCGCTGCGTGTACCAGTGATGATCGGCGAAGGTCTTTTCAAGAAGAACCTCATAACCCGCCTTTTTCAGATCAGCAAAGAACGACTGAGGGTTACCGACCGCGCAAAATGCTGCGACGGGTTCGTTGGTAATCGGAGCCCGCGCTGGTCGCATGGTCGATAGAAACAGTGGACGGCCGCGGATAAAAGCACGGATCTGGTCGCAGAGATCGGTCGTGTTAGTTACTTGATCGGCACGCGTAAGCACCACGCAGTCGGCGCGGCTTAATCCGGAAATCGGCTCGCGCAAACGGCCGTAGGGCAATAGTTGTCCGCCACCCCAGGGATTGGTGGCGTCGATGGTGACGATATTCAGATCGCGAGCAAGACGGAGATGTTGAAAGCCGTCGTCTAGTACAAAGCAATCGCTGCCGAACACTTCAATCGCATCGCGACCCGCGCTGATTCGGTCGGCATTGCAGATAATTGCCGCGGAGCCAAGAAGTTTTGTTGCCAACAGGTACGGTTCGTCACCGGCTTCCGCCGGCGTGGCGAGGATTGTTTGTCCATCAGAGACAACGACCTGCCGTTGAGGTTGTTCGCGTCCGTAACCGCGCGTGAGTATGCAGACGTTCTTGCCGTGGTTTGCAATCGTTCTCGCTACCCACTCGACGAGCGGGGTCTTTCCTGTTCCACCTGCTGTGATGTTGCCGATACTGATGACCGGCCGCTCGAGACGAGTAGTGTGGAAAGTCCCGCGACGGTACAACGAGAGGCGCGTTTTTGTGACCGCGCCGTACAACGTGCTCAGCGGAGGAAGCAGCAATGACTTCATGAGCTATGTGCGTTGGCTGGCAAGAGTGAATCCGATGCTGAAGTACCGGACTGGTCTGCATGAAAGAGCGGCGCGATGAATTTCATGGTGCGCTCAGCGGCGCCCTGGTTGGCGGTGACGAGTTGTTTTGCGCGTTCACCTAATTCGTTGCGCCACGCTTCGTCAGCGAGTAATCGGTGCAGGGCCTCGGTTAATGCGGTTACGGCTTCGGCGTCTGCCACGGGCGGCAGTTGAACGATCGCGTTTGCTTCGTTGAGGAGATCGACGATGGCGTGGAAGTTATGAGTATGCGCGCCCGTGACAACAGCTACGCCGTGCACTGCGGGTTCGAGCACGTTATGGCCACCGCGATCGACGATGCTGCCGCCGACAAAAACAGCTGTCGCGATCTCATAAGTTGCGGGCAGTTCGCCGATCGTATCCAGGAGGATGACGTCCGCGTTTGCATCAGTAGCAGCGGCCGGGTTTGTTCTACGTGCCCATGCGAAACCAGAAGCCTGAATCAGTTCCGCGACTTCGTTAAATCGCTCGGGCCGCCGCGGCGCTAGCATCAACCGCACAGGTTGCGACTGGCGCAGCCGCTTGAAGCTTTCCAGGACTATCTTCTCTTCCGGCGCGTGTGTGCTTGCCGCGACGAGAAGCGGCACGTCCGCGTGCAAACCGAATCGGTTTTTCAGATCGGTTTTTTTATCCGTGTAACGCCCTGACTCAAACTTCAGGTTGCCCGCGACGAAAACTCGTTCCTCCGGCATCCCCAACTCACGAATCCTCTCGCCGTCCCTCTCAGACTGCATCACCGCAACCGTCAACGACGCCAGCACGCGCCGCAAGAAAAACAGTATCGTCTTGTAACGCGCAAACGAAGTGCGCGAGATTCTACCGTTAACCAGCGCCACTGGAATCTCCCGGGCCTTGCATTCGCGCAGAAAGTTTGGCCACAACTCCGTTTCCATCACCAGCACCGTCGCCGGATTGATCGCGTTGAGCGCACGTCGCACAGACCAGCGCCAGTCAAACGGAAAGTAAAAAACCTTCGCCGCCTGGGTGCGAAACAGGTCGCGCGCCAGGCGCTGGCCGGTCAAGGTCACTGTCGAAACCACCAGCGCGTGATGCGGTAGTTCCTTCTTGATGCGTTCGACGAGCGGCCGCGCGGCTTGCGTCTCACCGACCGAGACGCAGTGAAGCCAGATAACAGGTTGATTATGAATCGGCGGGAAAAAACCAAGACGCTCACGCAGACCTTCTATGTACTTGCGGTGCGCGAGCGCCTGATAAATGAAGTAAGGTGTTAACAGTAACAGGCCCAGCGATAGCAGAAAGCTGTAAGCCAGGTACATTATTTCGCCCGTTCGATGTAGCGTCCTTCCGTGGGATCCACTCTGATCCGGTCTCCTTCATTAATGAACGGCGGTACTGTAATCGTGACGCCATTCTCCAGCGTCGCCGGCTTATTCACGTTCGACACGGTTGCGCTCTTCAGCGTTGGCTCAGTCTGGGTCACTGTGAGTTCCATTGATGGCGGCAAGTCAATTCCAATCGGTGCACCTTCGTAAAACTCCGCCTGAAGTTTCAGTCCTGGCGTTAGCCATTGAGCGGCGTCCCCGAGGTCGTCTTCGCTGAGCGCGGTTTGTTCGAAGTTCTCCGTGTTCATGAAGTGATGATGCGAACCGTCCGAATAAAGATATTCCATTTCGTGCTGTTCGAGAGTCGCGCGATCGACTGTGTCTGCCGAACGAAAGCGATGTTCAAAGGAGGAACCCGTACGAATGTTTCGCAGCTTGGTTTGCACCATCGCTCGCAAGTTGCCCGGCGTGTGATGGCGGAATTCGACGACCTTGCAGGGTTGGCCTTCGAAAACGATAACCATGCCGCGTCGTATCTGGGTAGCAGGAATAGCCATATAACTGAATTCTCCGTCTAAATAGTTAGTGTTTTGACAAAGGGCGTAGTCTACCGACGCGTTTACGAGTTTGTCTAGTCGGGCCACCGTTGAACGGATCACATTAAAAGGGTGGCCCGTCTGAAACGATTTTCAGCCAGACCACCCTTTTTGAGGAGCCCACCTACCTCGGTTGTATTCACACTTAGCTACCGAAATAGTTCCAATATCTTAAGCCGCTCGTGCTCGCGGCACCCGGCGCAAACGCGCGAGGCGGTCCAGCCACTTCTGTGCCTGCTCGTAATATGGAAAACGCCGCTCGTCCAAACGAAATGCGCTCGTGTGATAGTAACGACGTCCTTTAATCAATCGCGCAGGATGTTTGATGTGCAACATCTCGTGATAGAGAATGTACTCGACAAACCACTCAGGCACGTCCTGGGAATCAAGCGTCTTACTAATCGTGATGCTGTCGTAGATGTGGTCGTGGTGACCGAGAATGCTCCTCGTTCGTCGTTGCGACCACGTGATCGTCGGCTTTGGAATCTGTCCGTCGAAATAACGACGATTCAATTTCGTGAACATTCGGTCGAGATCGTAAACCTCGCCTTGCGCCGATGAGATTAACTTGCGTCCACGTCCCCGCCGCGCCAGGTCAGACGAGCGCATGACGGTCGGTGTCAACGAGTAATCTCGGTAAACGCGGTCGTGAATCGTTGGCACCTTCTTTCCCAGCAGTCGCGCGACGAGAATCCAGGCCAACGCTCTTAAAACATCAGGTGGCGAGTCCTTGCAGATGTCGGAGAGACGCACATAAACCCGTCCTGACCGCAGCCGTATGGTGTGTCGTAAACCGGCGTAAGGGTAGAAGCGAACTTCAATCCCCGGCACACCTCGGTTGCCGCCCATGTGACGAAACGCGTCAGCAAAATATTTTCTTACTTCGTTCATGTGAGTATCTGCGAACCCGACCGAAAGGAGGCTCAATCTTAAGGACGGCCCAAGCTGGCAGTCAACCCGGCGCGGAGGCTCAACAACAAACCCTCTGAAATCAATAAGATAATGGCCGCACTGGCACAAAATAGCTATTGTTTGCAGCCCTTTGCGTAAATCTTTATACTGCAAAGCGTTTAGAACGTATGCCCCGTCGTGCCTCAAATCTTCAGCCTACAGAGAAGGGTGTTTTGGACTCCCGCGCCGAGATTTTGCTCGCCGCGTTGATCAAGGAGCACTTGGTGACTGGTGACGCAGTCGGGTCCCGAGTTTTGTCCGATCGCTTTGCCCACGGCTACGGCTGGAGTCCGGCGACGATACGAAACGTGATGTCAGAGCTCGAAGAAACCGGCCTCGTCGACCAGCCGCATACTTCCGCCGGTCGAGTGCCGACCGACAAAGGCTACCGTTACTACGTCGATAACATGCTTGGCGAGGCCCGCCTGTCGCGAAGCGATCTAAAGGCGATCGATCATCTGTTCTCATTGAGCGACCTTGATCCTACTTCTTCCCCCGACCGGTTAATGGAAACGGCGTCGCACGTGCTTTCAGCGCTGTCGCAGAACGTCGGCATAGTCATCTCGCCGTCCCTGGCTGAGAACCGGTTGAAGCACATCGAGTTTGTTCAACTACCTGACAAGCGCATTCTCGTCGTGCTCGTTTCGACAGCAAGCATCATTCACAACAAGGTGGTTCGAGTCTCGGACGAGTTTACGCAGGACGAACTGGATCGCACGGCGCGTTATCTGAACACGGAGTTCAGCGGCAAGAGTCTATTGACGATTCGCGCCGAGATCGTCGAGTTGATGAAAGAGGAGAAGGCGCTTTACGACCGTTTGTTACAGAACGCCGTTCTGCTGTGCGAGCGAAGTCTCGAGGGTGAAGAAGCGACCGGAGGCGAGGTTTACGTTGACGGCGCTTCGAACATTCTTACCAAACCTGATTTCGACGACATTGAGCGAATGCGCGATCTGTTCCGCATGTTCGAAGAGAAATCTCGTCTGATTAAGATTCTCAACGAGTGCGTTCACGAGCATCCGTACTCAGGCGATGTACACGTGGTTATCGGCCGCGAGCACCCGGCAGATTCGATGCGCAGTTGCGCGTTGATTACCGCGCCATACCAGGTCGGACAAAGCGGAGGCGTCGGCACTCTCGGCGTTGTCGGTCCAATGAGAATTGAATATGCCCGAATAATGGCTATGGTAAACTACATGGCGCGTTTGATAGAGCATCGCCTCGGAGAACAGGCTGCCCCCTAATCGTGAGATTCGATCCTTCCGAATGAAATCAAACAGGAAAGATAAGCGGTTCCGCATTCCGATCAAATTCATGGACGCCGATCCCGACACCGAAAACGAGTTTGTTTCCGACACCGAAGAGGAAGACGACGCCTCATTCGACGAGCTCTCCGCCGATGAAGAGGAAACCGCCGAAGCCGGCGGACCCGACACCGCGGAACTAATCGCTACGCGTTCGGAGTTAAAGCGAGTCGAAACGGAGAACGCCGAGTTAAAAGACCGGCTCGCACGCCGCCAGGCTGACTTCGAGAACTACCGCAAGCGAGTCGAGAAAGAACGTGGCGAGACGTACAACCGCGTGGTAGCTGACATCGCAGCGAAGCTGCTGCCCGTGTCAGACAATCTGAAGCGGGCGCTCGAAGCCGAAGCTTCGGTAGAGGCGGCCGAGTCCGATGAGTTTCGTCATTTCCTGAGCGGCGTCGATCTGATTTGGAAACAGCTCAACGGTGTGCTCGAAGCGCTCGGCGTCAAACCAATCCCGGCGGTGGGCGAGCCGTTCGATCCTCACGTTCATGAAGCAGTAGTGACCGAGCCTACCGACGAATACGAACCCGACACGGTGATGCAGGAGATTGTCGCGGGCTATCGCCTCGGCGATAAGTTGATTCGTCCCGCCCTGGTGAAAGTTGCGACGCGAAAGTAACTTCAAGAGCAGTCTGAAAACGACGGCGCAAAACCGGAAATAGATGGGCAAAGCGATTGGAATAGATTTAGGGACGACGAACTGTTGCGTCTGTGTGCTCGAAGGCGGGGCGGTGCAGATCGTGCCCAATAAAGAAGGTGGCAGGACGACGCCGACGGTGGTCGGTTTCACTGAAAAGGGCGAGCGTCTTGTCGGCCAGATCGCAAAGCGGCAGGCTGTAACCAATGCCGCGAACACCGTCTACGCTGTGAAGCGTCTCATCGGGCGTAAGTTCGATTCGTCCGAAGTTCAGCGTATGCGAGAGACGTCGGCGTTCGAGATTGTCGACTCGCCGAACGGCGATGCGCGCGTGCGTGTTCAGGGTCGAAATTACAGTCCGCCCGAGCTGTCAGGTATTGTGTTGCAACGCTTGAAAGCCTCCGCGGAAGATTTCCTGGGCGAAGCCGTCACCGACGCGATCATCACGGTTCCCGCGTACTTCGACGACACTCAACGGCAAGCCACAAAAGACGCCGGCAAAATCGCGGGTCTCAAGATTGAACGCATCATTAACGAGCCGACGGCGGCCGCGCTGGCTTACGGTCTCGAAAAGTCGGGCTCCGAACGTATCGCAGTTTACGACCTGGGCGGTGGCACCTTTGATATTTCGATTCTGGAGATGAATGACGGCGTGTTCGAGGTGCTTTCGACTTCCGGAAACACGTTTCTGGGTGGCGAAGACTTTGACGAACGCATCATGAGCTGGATGGCGGGTCAATTTCTCGCCGACACCGGTATCGATCTGAGGCAAGACCGGTTGGCATTGCAACGACTGAAGGAAGTTGCGGAACGCGCGAAGTGCGACCTGTCGTCGGCGATGGAAACAACCATCAATTTACCGTTCATCGCCGCGGACGCCTCGGGGCCGAAACACTTCAACAAGACTCTGACAAGGCAGGAGTTGGAACTGCTGGTTGCCGATCTGGTCGAGCAGACAGTCGAGCCATGCCACACGGCATTGAAAGACGCTAATCTTCAAGCGTCTGACATTCACAAAGTGATTCTCGTCGGCGGCCAGACTCGATCACCGATCGTCGAGCGGACTGTTGAGAAGATCTTTGGCCGTAAGCCGTCTGCTGAGATCAACCCGGACGAGGTGGTCGCAATGGGTGCCGCAATTCAGGGTGGGGTCTTGAGTGGCGACGTAAAAGACATCGTGTTGTTGGACGTATTGCCGCTGAGTCTGGGTCTGGAAACTCGCGGTGGCCTTTATACGAAGATAATCGAGCGCAACTCGACGATTCCTTTGCGCGAGAGCCGCACGTTTACAACGGTTGTCGATAATCAGTCATCGGTCGACATTCACGTGTTGCAAGGCGAACGCGAAGTTGCAAAAGCAAATCGATCGTTAGGCAAATTCGAACTCGTCGGCATTCCTCCGAGCCCGCGTGGAGTTCCGCAAATCGAAGTCTCATTCGAAGTTGACGCTAACGGAATTGTTTCAGTGTCGGCGAGGGACAAGACTACCGGTAGCGAACAGCAAATGCGCATAACGCCGACGTCCGGACTCTCGCCTGACGAGATCGATCGCCTGATTCAGGAGGCTGAAGACTTCGCCGACAGCGATCGAAGTGCAAAAGAGACTGTTTTGCTGAAGAATAAGTTGGAGTCGCTGCTTAGGAACACCAGGAAGTCGTTTACGAAGTTCGGCGGTATGCTGCCGCAGGAACAGCAAGAGAGTGCGGAGCGCGTCCTTGCTGACGCTCAAGCCGCGGCGAAGACAGAACAATCAGACGAGATCAAGCGAGCATTGACAGACCTGGAAACTGTGGCCGGGCAACTCACATCCGCAATGATGAACCCTACACCGGACACGACAGCCAGCGAAGTTTAGAATCCGCCTAAAAGCTCAAATTAATTCGAGAGGGTATAAGAGACAGACTGAATGAGTAAACGTGATTATTACGAAGTTCTTTCGATAACCCGTACGGCAACTGACCAGGAGATCAAGAGTGCATACCGCCGGCTGGCGGTGAAGTATCACCCTGACAAGAATCCCAACGACGCGACAGCCGAAGAGAAGTTTAAAGAAGCAGCCGAAGCCTACAGCGTACTGTCAGACCCGGAACAGCGCCGTCGTTACGACCGCTTCGGTCATGCGGGGGTGTCGAGTAGTGCGGGCGCAGGCAACTGGGGAGCTCCCGGTTTTGGCGGCATCGAAGACATACTCGGCGACCTGTTTGGGTTTGGAGATGTGTTTGGTGGCGGGCGCGGCGGTGCGCGGCGTTCCACGGCGCAACGCGGCGCCGACCTTCGATACGACCTCGAGATCAAACTCGAAGAAGCGGCGAAGGGAATGACCGCGCAATTGCGTATTCCGCGTCTGGAGACCTGCGACACGTGTAGCGGTTCAGGCGCGAAGGCCGGCACGCAACCGGAAAGTTGTTCCACGTGCGGCGGCACAGGGCAGGTTCGTTACCAGCAAGGGTTCTTTTCCGTTGCCCGTACGTGTCATGTCTGCCGCGGCGCCGGACGCGTAATCAAAGACCCATGCGCGAAGTGCAACGGCGCTGGGCGCGTCGAACGCGAAAAACAGATGGAAGTAAAGATTCCGGCAGGGGTCGAAACCGGGTCGAGATTACGCGTTCCAGGTGAAGGGGAGTCCGGCACGCAGGGTGGCGGGCCTGGCGATCTTTACGTGGTTATCCACGTTGCCGAGCACGACCAGTTTGAGCGACAAGGTAGTAACCTTTACGAGGCCGTGCCGATAACGTTTGCGCAGGCGGCGTTGGGTGCGGAGATCATGGTGAAGACGCTCGACGACGATGAAAAACTCAAGATCCCGACTGGTACTCAAACGGGAACGGTTTTTCGGCTGCGTGGCAAGGGCATGCCTGCACTTGGAGGACGCGGCCGAGGGGATCTCTTTGTCTCTGTGACCGTGACGACACCGACGTCTTTGACCCGCGAGCAGCGGCGTCTCCTTGAGCAGTTGGCAGACGTCGAAAGTAAGGACCTCGAAGATAAAGGTTTGGTTGATAAAGTCCGCGACATCTTTGGTTGAGAGGTTGTATGAGATTAACCCCCCGGCAAATCTGTAAGAGTGTCTTTCTAATCGTGTTGATTGCGTGCGCTTGTTTGACGGCAAGCGCGCAGGATCTGCTGGCGCCGTGGAAAGAATTCGATTTCAGTAAGAATGCGATCAAGCCGCCACAGGTTCAGAACCTCGAGTTGTATGAGTTGAAACTTGTGCGCGGGCTGATCTTCGGCCGGCACGGACGCATTTTCAAAGATACGGAGATCAAGCAGTTTCTGGATGAGCAGTCGTGGTACAAGCCGAATCCTGATTTCACCAACTCGATGCTCAATGACACTGAGCGTCGTAATCTTGACCTGATTCGCATTGCCGAAGCCGCCAAGCACGCCACCATTCAACCGGGCGACATGCGTTACTGGCGCGACCGCGCGATTCCTGCACGCAAACTCGGAAAGCACAGCGGCGCGGAATGGAAGGTGTTGACGGCCGAGATTGAAGCGATTCACGGCAAACGTTTCGACGACGAGCCGTGGCTGCAGAAGTATTTTGAAGAGCGTTACTGGTACTTTCCGACCAAAAACTACGATGCGAAGAAGCTGTCGGGGATTGAGCGCAAGAACCTCGAGGTACTGAGCGGCGCACAGAAGAGACAGCGCAACGTTGCATTGTTGCCGGGCGACATGGAGTTCTTTGAGAACAGGACAATCTCGGAGCAGATGCTTCACGGTTTGAGCCTGCACGAGTTGCGGTTACTGCGAAACGAGAT
>DASZDV010000339.1:0-1681 GCA_035941575.1 Pyrinomonadaceae bacterium | reverse complement strand
CTTCTTTGCGAATCTGCAGAAACCCATCGAGCCGATCACCGTAAACGAACTCGGGATGTTCGTGAGCCGCATCGGGCTCGAGGATCGAACGCCAGTTGGCTGAAGGAATTTCGAAGGTGTATTCAACATTCTCGTGCGTGTAGGTTTGCTGCGCCAGAGCGACCGGCGCTGCCAGTGCAATCAATACCAGTAAGAAAGCCAGAATCCGTCGCATTCACTCCTCCAAAGCTTGTCAGATGCCCGTCGCAAGTGGGGTCGTTGCTTAACAGGTCGAATAGGCGTATACGACCTGTATTACTGGGAGACGACTGCCTTTTGAATCTCGATCAGCGCCTGAATTCCGCGCTCGCCGAGAGCCACTAACTCGTCCATTTGCGCTCGACTAAAAGGTTCGCGCTCCGCCGTGCCCTGAAGCTCGATAAAACGCCCGTCGCCTGTGCAAACGATATTCATATCGACTTCGGCGCGCGAGTCTTCGTCGTATTTCAGATCCAGAAGCGGTGTTCCGCCGACGATTCCCACGCTTACTGCGGCAACCTGGTCAGTTGTCAACGAACGGGAAATTTTTCCGACTTTGAGCAACTGGTGACTGGCGAGAGCGAATGCGACATACGCGCCGGTAATCGCAGCAGTACGCGTTCCGCCATCGGCTTGCAGCACGTCGCAGTCGATTGTGATCGTCCGTTCTCCCAGGGCCTTCATATCGGCCACGGCGCGTAAGCTTCTGCCGATCAATCGTTGGATTTCGTGCGTGCGTCCGGAAGGTCCACCACGTCCGATCTCACGAGCCGTGCGAGTTTGTGTCGCGCGCGGCAACATCGCGTATTCGGCAGTTAACCATCCCTGTCCCTGATTTCTTAAGAAGGGTGGGACTCGGTCTTCAAGCGACGCGGCGCAAACTACGCGAGTGTTTCCCATTTCGATCAGTACCGATCCTTCGGCGTATGGCAGAAAGCCCGGCGTGATTCGTGCCTGACGCAATTCGTCTGGAGCGCGTCCGTCAGTGCGTGCGAAGCTCATCGTGTCCCCAAATCTCTACAGCTTCAAGAATGGAAGGAGCAGATCCCAAAAATCTCTCGGCTACTTTAGCAAATCTTTCGGCAGCGTCGGTCACATAAAAATGGTCCAGATCATCACAGAGTTGGCGTTCCTGGTAAAGACCGAGGGCGTCTTCGTGAGTTAAGTCGGAACTGTTGAGAAGCGAATCAACATCGCGCGCAGTTGCTTCTCCCGAGTCAATGAGATCGATTTCGCTGCCGACAGTTTCACTAATCACGTCGCGGAGGATTGGATAGTGTGTACAACCAAGGACCAGGGCGCCTAAGGTTTTCCCTGTAAACTCACTCAAGTAATCACGAGCGACGATGCGGACCACGTCTGTGTCGGCCCAACCTTCTTCTGCGAGAGCAACGAAGAGCGGACAGGCACGCTCGATAACACGGGCTGTTGCACCCATCGCAGCGATGGCTTTTGCATATGCGTGACTTTGAACTGTCGCTTCCGTGGCAATGACTCCGATGTTTGCGCCTTGTGCAATCTCGACTGCCGCGCGCGAGCCGGGTTCAATCACGCCAATGACCGGAACCTTTATGGCGTTGCGGATAGCAGGAAGCGCGAGAGCTGAAGCAGTATTGCAGGCTACCACAAGGAGTTTGATTCCGTGCGCTTCGAGAAATTTAGA
>DASZDV010000338.1:0-2004 GCA_035941575.1 Pyrinomonadaceae bacterium | reverse complement strand
AAATGGGTTGCGCGAGTTCAGGCTCTCGTCATTGAAATCAAAACTAAAAGAGCCGTGCCATTTGTCGGCGCCCGGCTGCGTGAAAATCTCAATACCGCTGAAGCCGGGGAACTCGTTCTCCGCCGAGAACGGATTGTTGTTGATGCGAACCTCGCGAATCGATTCTTTAGGCGGAATCTTACCGTCGGAAAAGCCGTCCACTTTAACTTGCGCGCCGCCGCTGTCTGGATCGACGGGTCCTGCCATCGCCTGCAACGCAGCGGCGAGCGCGTCCGGATCGTTTGGCAGTGCTTCGAGATCGCGGCCGCGCAAAACTACCGCGCCCGCGTTGTTATCGGAATCGGTGTTGATGTTTCGATCGTCGACTGTGACCTGTTGCTCTTCAAAGGCAACAGTGAGCTGTGCGTTAAGCGTGACGGTTTCGCGTGCCCGTACTTCGACTCTCTCCTCGTACGTGTTGAAGCCTGGTGAAATAATTTTCAGGTTATACGAACCGGGCGCAAGTCGTTTGAACTCGTAAACACCTGAGGAATTAGTTTTCGCGCTCGTCACGCCGCCATTCGCGTTGCGCACCGTGACAGTCGCGCCGACGACGAGACTATCGAGCTGGTCTGTTACTGTGCCTCGGAGTGTGCCCATTGTTTGTTGGGCCAGGACAGGCACACTGATAACGCAAGCGAGAATTGCGCAACGCAGAATTGTAATCAGCATCGAACGGCCCCCGCAGTTTTAAGGCTTGGTGGGACTATCAGCCTGGAGCAACTTCACTGACGTAAGTGAATCCGGCCAGCAAAAAGTTTCAGGACTTCGCCCTCTGAACATCTTCGCCAGACCGTTACACGTTAAGACGCGTGGCGCGTTGCAAAAACAAACAGAGATCAGCTTTCGCCGCGGACTGCTTTCAGTTCTTTGATGAGATCGCCGATGGCGTCGCCGACAAACAGCACCTTGTTCGCCCGCCAGACGATGCGAGGCGGTTTCAACTCCTCCGGCGCGCCTTTCACGATCACAAACAACTCGCCGTAGGGATAAACCGCATCGAGAATTTTTCGATACTCGACAACGTTGAAATAGATGACGTATTCGGCGTCGGCGAGCCCTTCGGCTGCCGTTATGCTTCTGTACTTCTGTGCGTACTTATTCAGCTTCTTGGCGAGTTGAGTGTAAACCCACCGATTGCGTCCTCTCGGCACT
This sequence comes from Pyrinomonadaceae bacterium, assembly GCA_035941575.1. Classification (GTDB taxonomy): domain Bacteria; phylum Acidobacteriota; class Blastocatellia; order Pyrinomonadales; family Pyrinomonadaceae; genus PSRF01. Next base: position 810 of record DASZDV010000338.1, on the reverse strand, counting down.
GGATCGGCTTTCAGAACGTCTTCGATGATTGCGCGTTCACGGTTGCTGACGTCAATGACACGCGACCTGAACACGACGAGCAACACGCGCTGCTTGTCGTTTAGTTCTTCCAACGAGTTGCCGGCATGCGCCGACTTCAGTTTTCCCCGCCCGTCCTGTGCCAGTGCGGAGACACACGACAGAAGCGCAACGACGATGAGCAACGCGAGTCTTTTCTGTTTCCGAAAACAAACCATCGCACGCGATCATGTTGTGCGGGTCGCACTCTTAGGCGGATGCGGCAGGACCGAGCTATCGTCAAGTTCGGTTTGGTCCAGGCCGAGGTTCGTCGCACCCTGCGGCGTCAATGAAATGTAGTCATTACCTTCCTTGGTGTGGCGGACGAGCAGTCGTTGTTTCTTTTCGAGGTCTTCGAGCGCCCTCACCATATCGGCGTTGGCGAACTCGTTGGTGCTGTCAAAGAGTTCGTTAGCCAAAATGCGGGTATGGCCCCGGAGCTGAAAGAAGCCAAGCACATATTTCTCGATCTGCTCGAGTCTTCGTCTGTCCATTTCTTTCCCCCGTGTAGTAAACTGACTATACCTCACCGCCCCGCCAAAGGAGAAACAAGTTGTGAAAAACCTTGTATCGGTCTGCCTGGGCGTCGTGGTGGTGGTCGCCGCGGCGGCTCCGGCCTATTCGAAACGTACGGATGACGAACTCTCTCCGTTTACGCTGGCGGAACACATCGGCCGTTTCCATCTCTTTTCGACTTCCGTCGGCAAGTACACCATCAGCGAAAATGGCTGGGGTGAAGTCTACGTCGGCAAT
>DASZDV010000337.1:0-3525 GCA_035941575.1 Pyrinomonadaceae bacterium | reverse complement strand
TGTTCTTTTATTCGGCGCCGCTCGTGAGCTCGTCGATCAAAATCCCCTTTCACTTTCCCTGCCGATAGACGCACCGACTGTTTCACGGGCGTTTCAACATCTCGTCGAAAGATATCCGGGGCTCGAACGTTTCGGGCGTTCGCTGTTGTTTGCGGTCAATCAGGAGTACGCGACACTGGACACGGATTTGAAGGAAAACGACGAACTGGCGATCTTTCCGCCTGTGAGCGGCGGCGCGGGTGATAGCTCTTACCCGCACGATTTTTTCGAGCTAACGACAGAACCGATCGATGTCGGCCAGGTTGCGCGCCGAGTAGTGCTGCCGGAGTGCGGCGCGACCGTGACCCTCGACGGGTTCGCACGCGAATGGACCGCGGGACGCCGAACGAAATACCTGGTTTATGAGGCTTACGATCGCATGGCGGTCTCGGAGATGAAGCGTTTAGGCGTCGAGGCGCACGAACGTTTCAACATCGCGCATATTGGTATCGTGCATCGTACGGGCCGTTTGGAGATTGGAGAGACGAGCGTTGTGATTTCGGTAAGCGCGCCTCATCGCAAGGCGGCGTTTGAGGCTTGCGAATGGGCCATTCGCGAGCTCAAACGCACCGTGCCTATCTGGAAGAAAGAGGTCTACGACGACGGCGAACAATGGGTTACCACAGATAACACGGATGACACAGTTACCAAAAACAGTTCCGTGTAGTCTGTGTAGTTCGTGGCTTAACTGGCCGGTGCTTCCTCGGTTTCTTCATCGGCCTCGACAATCGATGCGCTCGTCACCTTGTCACCCTGCTCCGTCTTGATCAGCCTCACACCTTGCGCGCTACGACCCGTCTTACGAATGTCAGCCGCCTCCAACCGGATCAACTTGCCCTGCTGCGTGATGATCATGATCTCCGACTCGTCTTCAACCGGAAATACCGCGACGACCTTTCCGGTCTTTTCCGTAGTCTTCATGTTGATGACGCCCTTGCCGCCGCGCGCCTGCAAGCGATAAGTCGTGATCGGCGTCTGCTTCCCGTATCCCTGTTCAGAAACCGACAACATCCGTTCTCGATCTTCAGCAGAGACGGCGCAGACTGAAACCACGTAATCGTCCTTCCGCAACTCGATTCCACGCGTGCCACGCGTAGCGCGGCCCATCGGTCGCGCATTCTTTTCATCGAAACGGATCGCGAGCCCGTTGTGAGTCGCGATAAAGATACGTTTGGTGCCGTCAGTCAGAATGACGTCGAGCAAACAATCACCCTCGTCAACATTGATAGCGATGATGCCGTTGGTGCGAATGTTCTGAAAATCCGCAAGCGACGTCTTCTTGATCACGCCCTTTCGGGTCACCATCACCACGTAACGACCTTCGGCAAACTCGCGCACCGGCACGACGCCCGCGAGTTTTCGATCGCTCGGTATGTTGATGAGGTTCACAACTGCTTTGCCGCGTGCAGAGGCCGCCGCATCCGGCACTTCGTGAACTTTCAACTTGTAGACCATGCCATCGTCGGTAAAGATCATCAGATATGCATGGGTTGAAGCGATGAACAGGTGCTCGACGAAGTCACCGTTCTTTGCAGCAGCGCCGAAACGGCCTTTGCCGCCGCGGCCCTGACGTTGATAGGTCGTGATGGGCGTTCGTTTGATGTAACCGCTATTGGTTACGGTGATCGCCACATCCTCGTCGGCAATCAAATCTTCGATTGAGAGTTCAATACCTTCATCGACAATCTCCGTGCGGCGTTCGTCACCAAACTCCTTCTTGACTTCTTCAAGCTCCTTGCCAATGACGCCGCGAAGCGCTCGTTCATTACTCAGGATCTCTTCCAGTTCCGCAATGAGCTTGATGATGCCTTCGTATTCATCGACGATCTTTTGTCGTTCGAGTGCCGACAACCGGCGCAACTGCAAATCGAGAATTGCCTGCGCCTGTATTTCCGAGAACGCGAGGCTTTCCATCGCTTTTTGCAAACGGGCCAGGTACGTTTTGAGCTGAACGTCGGACGGGACGCCTTTCCACGTTTTTACTTCGCTCGTGGTTTTTAGTTGGCCTTGCAGCCATAGGCGCGCTTCGTCGACTGAACGCGAATTGCGAATGAGCGTGACGATGTAATCTAGCGCGTCGATCGCTCTCGTGAGTCCTTCAAGGATGTGCGCCCGTGCTTTCGCTTTACGCAGTTCGTACTCAGTTCGCTTCCGGACAACCTCGCGACGAAACTCGACAAACGCCTCGAGCATTTGTTTGAGGTTGAGCACGCGCGGCTGGCCATTGACGATTGCGAGATTGATGACGCCGAACGACGACTGCATCGGCGTGAGTTTGTAGAGTTTGTTTAGTACGACTTGGGGCACCGCGTCGCGTTTCAATTCCACCACGATGCGCATACCGCTGCGATCCGACTCGTCGCGTAGATCGGAGATTCCGTCGAGCTTTTTGTCGTTGATGAGTTCGGCAATGCGTTCGATCAAACGCGCTTTGTTGACCTGGAAGGGGATCTCAGTGATTACGATCGCGTCGCGTTCCTGCGCGCCGCGTCCGATGCGGTCGATACCGGCGCGAGCACGCAACTGCAACACGCCGCGGCCTTCCACGTACGACTTTCTGATCTCTTCGCGGCCGTAGATAAATCCACCTGTTGGAAAATCCGGACCAGTGACAATCTTGGTGAGATCTTCGACTTGGAGTTCGGGATCTTTTAATAGCGCCAGTGTTGCATCGACGATCTCGGTGAGGTTGTGCGGCGGAATTTTCGTCGCCATCCCTACTGCGATGCCGTCTGAACCATTGATCAAAAGGTTCGGCACGCGCGCCGGCAACACGGTTGGTTCACTGAGCGACTCGTCGTAGTTTGGTTGAAAGACAACTGTCTCTTTCTCGATGTCGGCGAGAAGTTCGTTGGCCAAACGCGCCATGCGGATTTCCGTGTAACGCATGGCCGCGGCAGCATCGCCGTCTACGGAACCGAAGTTTCCCTGACCATCGACCAACGGATAACGCATCGAGAAGTCCTGGGCCAATCGCACGATCGTGTCGTAGACCGGCATGTCGCCATGCGGGTGATATTTACCGATCACATCGCCGACGATACGTGCACTCTTCTTGTACGGCTTGTTGTAGGTGTTGCCGAGTTCGTGCATGGCCCAGAGCACGCGCCGATGGACCGGCTTTAATCCATCGCGGATATCGGGTAGCGCGCGGCCGATGATCACCGACATCGCATAATCGAGGTACGAGCGCCGCATCTCGTCTTCGATATTTATGTGATTGCGGTCAGAAGTTGTTTCCATCTAATACCCTTTCCAGTACAATCCGCGAGTCTTTTTGCGCTTCGGTTTTTGAGTCGGAAGAACGAGGGGTGGTTCATCATCAAGTGCCTGTATTTTAGCCTTTTTCCACTACTTTTGGCGAGTCTCCCACATGGCCGAAAACAGGGATTCAAAACGCATTCGCGAGCGGCTGGCCTTGCAACTGCCGGTCAGAATTCACTGCCGCGAATCACCTGATTCTGAATGGACCGAGATGACCCGGTT
>DASZDV010000336.1:0-4659 GCA_035941575.1 Pyrinomonadaceae bacterium | reverse complement strand
CCCTGGGATCGAAGAAATAAAAAGCGAATCAATGCGCGAGGAACACGTCCCACGCCCAACGCGCCACCGTCCCTGGCGCCGTATCTTTAACCTTAGCCCGGTACTTGAACTCGTTACCAGACTCATCCACACGCTTTGACTCTTTAAACTCCAACTCCAACGCCCTCACATTCAACGACTCCAGCGTGTGCAACTCCTCAGGCTCCGACACTCCATTATGATTCACGTCCTGCCACAGCCTCAGGCTCCTGAAGATCGAATCGCGACTGTCAACAATCCCATCTCCATTTCCCCCATTTGCCGTCTTATCAAACTCCGCCAGCGCCAGAAATCCATTCTTATTAGTTGCTGCCGGTTGAGGCGTGAAATCACCAAACAACTCCGCGCCGCTATCGATCGTTCCATTACCGTTGCGGTCGAGCGCCAGCCACGCATCGTCGGAACCGGCCGTGGTCCATCCCAGCCTGTCGCGCGTCCCGTTGCCGTTCAGGTCGAAATCCACACCCGCTGCCGCGCCAGTCAGCGCAATCCCGTCGCCCTTGATATCGAGCACGATTGGAGAGCCGCCACACGTATCGCAGCCAAGACAACTACAGGTGCTGAAATCGTATTCGCCGTTGAATCTTAAACACCGGCTGGCGAAAGTCGTATTGCAAGCCAGAGTGCCCGTGAAACAGCACAGCCCCGAACTGTTCAACGTCGTCCCACTCGGACAAGTCCCGAGAAAGCTCGTAACACAGCTATTGCTGGCTTTTGAGAGATTGCATGTGTAGTGCTCGGCATTAGCATCTTTCCAAAGATTGCCGCCGCTGATCGACGCTGAAGCGGCGCCGACTATCAAACTCAACGAAACACTCGCACTTCCTCCACAGCTCGTGCCGACGAGACAAGACGAGAACGCAACGCCGGTTGCAGACGCACACGACACGCTCGTTCCAATCGCTCCCGTACGATTCTCTGTCTTTAGATCCTTGGTGCCTATGTGCGAGAAGAAGAATGTAAACGTATCGAGCGTTCCTACATCAAACGCAGCGAAGTCACTGATGGTAACGGCACAGCGCTGCTGGTTCGAAGGTAGCACCGTACACACGCCTTTGTATCGAGCAGTGCCGGTATGTTCGCCCGACGCGTGTTCGGCGATGTCTGTACTAAACCAATTGGGGAGAGAAACCGAAGTGGACCAGGCATCGTCTGAATAATCCTCAGTCGTCATCGCGGTCGGGTCGTCCCATCCACTTATCGTCGTCAGCGACTCGGACGAGTCAACTGGCGTCACATCCGTTGACGCCGAGTAAACCGGCATTTCCTCAAGCGACGGCGACGACGTTTCAATTTGGGCTTTTGCCTTGTAGGCCGGACGCTTCTCTTCCCAAACCCGGTTTAGACCATTAACGATTGCGTCCCAGAACTCCGGCACTCCTGTTTCGCCGGGACGACGCGGATTGTGGAACAGAACGACCGCTCGATAGGTGCGCGTCCGGCCTTCCAGTTTGACGGTTACCTGATATGACGTGTAGGTCGAAATATCGTAGTACCGCGACGGCTCAAAATTCAGCACGTCCGTGATGGTCCACTGAGGATCAAACACCGAAGCGTACTGTCCTCGCTCCCAACTGGCGGCGAACGTTGCCTCTTCCGCTTCCTGGTCCAACCTGTGACTGCCGTGCGTTAGTGAAATGACGTCACCTGAAGGCAACGTGACTAACTCTGCATAACGTCTATTCGCGATCTCCTTCGCGCTGCCCGAACGAAAGTCGCTTAACTCGAATGTGAGGTCTACTCGCCGCGGCAAACGACGCCGGGATTGCTCGACCTGGAAAACCTGAGCGGCGGCGTTGTAGATCTCCAGCTTCCTATACGTCTCGCGTATCAACTTCTCCTGCGCTGCATCGACGTTCGACTGCGCGCGCACTGCTGCACCAGATACAAACAATAAAAACAAACAGAGGGAAAAACGATTTATTCGGTTCATGAGGATCTCCTAATTGAGCTCTCGTTCGATGAGGCTCTGAAAGTCGGTAAATGTGAGGGCGCCTTTGACCAGCTTCCCATTGATTAAAAAACTCGGGGTACTGTCAATGCGGTATCGTTTCGCAGTTTCCATGTCCTTCATCACCGCCGCGCGGGATCGTTCCGCATTCAAACACGCTTCAAACCTTTCGCGATGGAGCCCCAGGCCCGACGCGGTAGCAACAAAAAACTCCCCCGACAGGTTTCGTGAGCCAAACAGCGCATCGTGAAATTGCCAGAACCGGCCCTGCTCGCCGGCACAGTAAGCAGCGCGCGCCGCCGGTAACGAATTCCGATGTCCGTCCAGCGGCAGGTGCTTGAACACAAGCGAGACCTGCTCGCCGTAGCGCTCCATGATCTGTTTCAACGTGCCCTGTACCTGCTGACAAAACGGACATTCGAAATCTGAAAACTCAACGATCGTCACAGCAGGCTTCAACGCACCCTTCGCCGGCGACCCGTCGTCGCCGAACTCTTTGCCAGAAGCCGGCGGCGTTTCCAGCTTCACCAGCACCGGCCACTTCTTCTTGAGCGCTTCTATCCCCGCACGATAATTCCGGATGCGAAATTGATTCTCTAAATCGAGCCGTAGCCGCTCCCTCGCTTCATCAGGACTCATCGCAGCGAAGAACGACGCGTTTTGCGCGTACGTCTCTTCAACCTGTGCAGCGCTGACACTAATCTCGCCTTGTGTTAACCGCCGCCGTAATTCCTGAAGCGAAACACCCTGCGCTTTTGCTTCGCGTTCGAGGATTCTCGTCGTAATCAAATTGTCGAGCGCGACTTTTCTGATCGCATAGAGCTGCTGTTGAAGCGGCAGAATAGTAGATGAAACGCTCTCGTCGATTTGCTTTAGAGTAATTTCCGAACCACCAACGGTCGCCACCACCGTTTCAGGCGCTTGCGCGAAAGCTGTGAGGCGTAACAGCAGAATTAAAAACAGAACTCTTCCTGGTGAGGACTGGAATAACATTCTAAAGTTCTCCGATTTTGTTTGGTTTTGAGGAGTGGGACTGTAAGTGGGATCGCGGTTGTGAGTCAATAAAAAAGTGTTGTCGAAAACGGCTAATGCTTTACGAAAATGGCTGCTTGCGATATGCGCTCGGCGCGCGCCCGTATTTATTCTTGAAGTAGTGAACGAAGTGGCTCATCGACGTGTGGCCCGACTCAGTCATAACCTCCTTGATTGATAGAAAAGTAGTGCGCAACAAAAACTCCGCGCGCTCCAAACGAAGTTCTCGCAAGTATTGCGTGATGGAAAGCCCCGTCTCCTCTTTAAAGACGTGACGAAAACGAGACGCGGAGAGATTCACGAGCGCGGCGAGCTCTTCAGTCTCCCACCTGCGTGAAACGTCCCGGTGGATCTCGGCCATGACCAGTTCGACTCTTCGATCCATAGTGATGAGGACCTGAAACGAAGATGAGGAGGGCAGGCGAGATTACTCGGTTCATTCCATATTTGTCTACTGTCGCAATTTTTCGCGCTCTGCTAGTATGGGCACGCATTCTCACGTGTCTTTAAAAAGGGATCAGGAGAACAAAGACCGATGGGCGACGATCTGAGAACAGAGCGCGAACTGTCTCTGGATTTTTTGCGCGTATGCGAAGCGGCCGCGATTTCGGCGGCGCGGACTATGGGCCAGGGCGATCGCAAGTATTCCGATCAAGTGGCCGTCGAGGCCATGCGCGAGGTGATGGACACGGTACCCATGCGCGGGCGCGTCGTGATTGGCGAAGGCGAACGCGATGAAGCGCCAATGCTTTACATCGGTGAGGAGGTCGGCGGCGGCTTCGGTGTTGGCGAAGAGATCGCCGAATCGTGCCCCGAGATCGATATTGCCGTGGACCCGCTTGAAGGTACGAACCTCTGTGCGCTCGGCGCCAACAACGCGATTGCCGTACTTGCGGCCGCGGAGCGTGGCGGCCTGCTTAACGCGCCCGACATTTACATGGACAAGATCGTGGTTGGACCATCGTCACGCGGTGTCGTGGACATCGATGCGCCCGTCAAAGACAACTTGAAAAACATTGCACGGCGTTTGGGACGCGACATTGAAGACTTGACCGTGATCGTTCTCGATCGTCCTCGTCACAACAAACTGATTGCAGACGTGCGCACGGCAGGCGCGCGCATTCGCTTGATCTCCGACGGCGATCTTTCGGCGGGCATCTCCGCCGCGGTTGCCGGAACAAACATTCACGCGCTGATGGGTATCGGAGGCGCGCCCGAAGGCGTCATCACGGCCGCGGCGATGAAGTGTCTGAATGGCGAGATTCAGGCTCGACTCGTTTTTGATCCGGATCGGCTCGGCGTGGATAAAAACAAGGTGCCGCCGCGCGAGGAGGTGCTAGATCGTTTGGCGTCGATGGGAATCAAGGATCCGAACAAAGTTTACGACACCGACGACCTGGCGCCGGGCAAGAAGATTATTTTTGCGGCTACTGGCGTGACTGACGGAGCGTTGTTGAAGGGTGTCCGGTTTTTTGGCTCCGGCAAGCGCACACACTCGGTGGTCATGACAACCGAATCACGCCACATACGTTTCGTAGACACGCTGCACATCGAAGGCGGGCCGGATACGGTTATTCTTTTTTGAGCTTTTATTTACCACAGATGATCCCTTCTACACGGCCGCTCGCCTTTTGGGC
>DASZDV010000335.1:0-5995 GCA_035941575.1 Pyrinomonadaceae bacterium | reverse complement strand
GTTTTATCTGGTTGGCTTTGAGCCGAAACTCAATTGCCTGATCGAACCGCCCGATACGATAGAAGAGTTCCGCGGCTTTGACCTGGGCGTCGAAATTCTTTGGCTCATTGCGGGCCTTCTCGATATCGGCGGTCACCTGTGCTCGAACCTGATCCGGATTGCCTCCGGCCTCTTGCGAACCACCCGCCGGGTGATCCGCCGGCATCGCTTGCGACGTGCTCGCTGTCTGCGTCTTCTGACTCATCGAACTGGCAAACATGAAGCCGACGATGAAGCCGAATAGCACACCGATAATCGCAAAGAGTAAGTTTTCTCTATTCATCTTGTCTCACTGGTCGATGCCACAAGGAGGCACAAAAAGCACACAACTCAGTTAAGGCTTTTGTGTTTCTTGTGCTTCTTTGTGGCCCAACCGCGACTTGGCTTCGTCAATGCGCTGAGCGATCGTTTGCGCTGCATCAGACGTCGGTGGGACTTGTTTCAACACGCGCTGCCAATAGTCGATCGCCTTCTGATAGTTCTTCGCCTCGAACGCCGCAGTCCCTGCGACCTGTAACGCCTTGGCATTGTTGGGATCGACCTTCAGTGCTCGTTCGATGAGTTCCATCGGTTTGCCCTGGAACGTCTCACCATTGGCCATCGCCGTGACAAAGGCGTATTCAGCCAACAGATTTGCATCCTTCGGATTCAGTTCAGTGGCCTTCTCATAAGCTCCGGCTGCTTCGCCGTATCGCTCCATTGAACTTAACGAGCGCGCCAACATGGCCCAACCCTGCGCGTCTGACGGGTTCGACTTAAGACGGTTTGCGAGTGCGGCAACATTCGCTTCGATCTGCGCTTGCGATCGATTGCCGGGAGCACTCGGAGATCCCGCAGCCGCCGAGGGTGCGGCCGCACCAGTCGCCGCGTTCGTGATCGCGTCCGGACTTCCGATTCTCAAGTAGAAAATGACGGCCAAGAGACACAATCCGATGCCGGCGAGATAAGCGTGCTTGCGTGTGGTAGCAGCGAGCTGAGATTTTTTTCCGCGCGGCACTGTCGTTGCGGTGTCTTCAAGTAAACGGCGCTCGATGTCGTCGCGATCCTGCGCATACTGTTCCTGACTTACGATGCCGTTATGCAGATCGGCTTCGAGTTCGGAAAGTTGATCGCGATAGATCGCGACGTTTGCGTCGCGACGCGCATTCTCATCTTCCGCCCTCGATCTGTCGGCCGCGAGCGCCGACGGCAAAACAAACATCAACGCCACGACCAGCATGACGGCACAAATCAACCAGAAGAGAATCATGCCGTCTCCTTTCGAGAACGCGCGCGAAGTAACTCTTCGGCACGGCGACGCTCTTCAGGCGTTAGCGGTCGATCAGGAATCAGATCGCGTCGTTGTTTGATGTAACGAAAGAGCACTGCTAGGCCGGCAAGCAACAAGACGAACGGTCCAAACCAGAGCAGGTAAGTGGTCGCAGTCACACGTGGACGGTAAAGAATGAACTGGCCGTAACGGTTAGTGAGAAAGGTGATGATTTCCTGGTCACTCTTGCCGGCTTTCATCTGCTCGCGAATCTCGCGACGGAGGTCTGCCGCCAATCCGGCGGGCGAATCGGCGAGCGTTTGATTTTGACATTGAAGACAACGAAGCTCGTGAGAGAGTTTCGCCAGGCGTTGCTCAATCACAGGATCGTCACTCGGCCGTTCTTCCTCCTGCACTTGCGCTATCGCGAAGGAAGGAAGCAAGCAGAGCAACACGACTGCGATTAAACGCGAGCAAGTCATTCGGTTGGTCCCTCGCGATTCAGTTCCTGGACCAAAGGGAGAACGTTTTGCGACCAAACGTCGGGTGTGACGGGTCCGACGTGTTTGAGTCGAATCGTGCCTTTTTTGTCGACTACATAGGTCTCAGGCGCGCCATAGACGCCGTAATCGATCGCGACGCGGCCGTCGAGATCGACGGCGCTCAGTACATAAGGATCTCCAAACTCTCCGAGCCAGGCGAGGGCGTCATCGCGCTTGTCTTTGTAATTGAGGCCGTAAATCGGAACGGCGCCTGACTTGGCGTACTCGAATAAAAATGGATGCTCATCGCGACACGCAATGCACCACGACGCCCAGACGTTCAGCACCCAAACCTTGCCGCGCATGTCTTCTGCTGAAAACGTCTTGCTCGGATCTTTAAGTTGCGGCAGACGGAAGGTCGGCGCCGCCTTGTTGATCAGTGGAGACGGAACTTCATGTGGGTCGCGTCCCAGCCCTATCGCGAGGAACACGACGAGCACTAAGAACAAGCCAAGAGGTATTAAGTAACGCAACATCTCTTATTACACAGATTCTGTTTGGGTTTGCGCAGCGACAGTAGCCGGTACCTCGCGCGCCTGCTTCGCCGCTTCACGAGCTTCACGTTCCTTACGCGCCGCGAGTGCGTAACGTCGATCGCTGAGCGCAAGACCGCCGCCGATCGCCATCAGTAACGCACCGCCCCAGATCCAACCGACGAATGGTTTGTAATAAACACGCACACTCCACGCGCCCGAGCCGACCGGCTCACCCAGAGAGACATAAAGATCGCGAAACAGTCCGCTATCGATCGCAGTCTCAGTCATGACGTTACCGCTGGCCGTGTAGTTGCGCTTCTCTGGATACATGCGCTCCTTCTCAACGCCGTTGCGGCTCACGATCATCTCGGCGCGCGCTCCGATATAGTTTGGTCCAGTGATATCGGTGACACCGTTGAACTGAAACTCAAAACCGCCTGCCCTGACAACGTCACCCTTGACCATCTTTACGTCCTGTTCCGACTGATAGCCGGTCACCATCGTCACTCCTACGATGAACACGGCGACGCCCAGATGGGCCACTTGCATGCCGTAGTAACTGCGACTCTGCGCTCGCAACTTTTGCAGCGTCGTCAACTGCCCGGAAGTTACTCGTACTCGTTCCCAAACGTTGAGCAAAACCGTGGTCACGATCCAGATCGCCAGCAACAGTCCGAGACTGACGAGCCATTTCCAACCGCCAAACAAAAACGGCAGGGTGAGCGCGCTGAGAATGCTGACCGCAAAGGCCCAACGAAGTCGTTTCGCCATTTCCGGAAGACTGGCTTTCTTCCAGCGTGCGATTGGTCCAATGCCCATCAAAAACATTGCGGGCGCCATCAACGGTACGAAGACGAGATTGAAGTACGGCGGGCCAACAGAGAGTTTGCCCATGCCGAGCGCGTCAACAATTAACGGATACAACGTGCCCAGCAATACCGAACCCGCCGCAACGGTCAACAGCACGTTGTTTGAGAGCAAGAACGATTCGCGCGAGACGACCTCGAACTTGCTTCCGAGTCCTACTTGTTTCGCGCGCCACGCATACAACGCCAGCGATCCGCCGATGACAAACACGAGAAACGTGAGAATGAAGATGCCGCGTTTGGGATCTGTTGCGAACGCGTGAACTGACGTCAACACACCAGAGCGAACGAGAAACGTTCCCAGCAAACTCAACGAGAACGCTCCAATTGCAAGCAACACCGTCCAGCTCTTGAAGCCGCCCCGTTTTTCAGTGACGGCGAGTGAATGGATGAGCGCAGTACCGACCAGCCACGGCATGAACGACGCGTTTTCAACCGGATCCCAAAACCACCAGCCGCCCCAGCCGAGTTCGTAGTAAGCCCAGAAACTTCCCAACGCGATCCCGCAAGTGAGAAACATCCACGCCACAGTGGTCCAAGGCCGTGACCATCGCGCCCAGGTCGCGTCGAGCCGACCACCAATCAATGCCGCGATCGCAAAAGCAAAGGCGACAGAGAAACCGACGTAGCCCATGTAGAGCATCGGTGGATGGGCCACCATCGCCGGGTCCTGGAGCAGTGGATTCAGATCGCGCCCGTCAGGTGGAACAGGGAAGATCCGCGCGAACGGATTCGACGTGAACAGCATGAACGCCAGAAACCCGACGCTCACAATGCCCATCACGCTCAATACGCGTGCGACCATCTCGTCCGGTAGATGCCGGCTGAAAAGAGAAACAGCCACCGTCCACAACGCCAGCATGAACGTCCACAGCAACAGTGAACCTTCATGTGAACCCCACGTTGCTGCGAGACGATAATGCAAAGGCAGTTGAGAATTGGAGTTGGTGGCGACGTTGAGAACAGAGAAGTCGTTAGTGATGAATGAGTATCCCAGGCAGCAAAACGCAATCGTGACGAAGATAAACTGCGCCTGACCTGCTGGTGCGGCGAGAGCGATCCACGTTCTATTCCCGCGGGAAGCGCCAATTAACGGCAGCGTGGCCTGAGTTAACGCGAGCAGTAATGCGATAACAAGTGCAAACTGACCAATTTCAGGAATCATTAATTATTTACAACTGTTTTTGCTGCTTCTCGTTCGTGCTTGGCGGCGTCGATGGCAGCGCCCGCTTCAGGCGGCATGTAGTTCTCGTCGTGTTTAGCCAGCACCTGTTCCGCTTGAAACACGCCGTCGGCGCCGATCTTCCCCTGCGCAACACAACCGCGTCCTTCTTTAAATAAGTCAGGGAGAATGCCCTTATAGACTACCGGAATACTGGCGGCAGTGTCAGTCACGGTGAAGCGCACAGTCAAACCGTCCGGGTCGCGCTTGATCGTGCCGTTCTCAACGAGACCGCCGATACGAAACGTACGATCGATCGGCGCTTCTTTAGCGGCAACTTGAGTGGGACTAAAAAAGAAAACCAGGTTCTGGCGAAAGGCGCTCGCAACCAGGTAGGCAGCGATGCTGAGGCCGGCAAGGCCGACGATAATAATTCCAATCCGTTTATGACGTCGTTTCATTCGTACTTCCTCTTAAAACTGCCGCGCGAACCGCGGAAGAGCTTTCGTCTTTCACCAGTGCTTTCTTGCGTTGGCGTAAGCTTACCAGTTCCCAAACGATTGCGACTAAAGCAAACAGGTAGGATCCCCAAACGTAGAAACCATACCCTCCCATCGACAGATCCGGCCAGTGCATGATTAGACGTTCACCTCCGCAAAGCGGGAAGCGTTCTGCTCCCTCTCCAAAATAATGCAACGAAGCCGCACGAGCACAACCGCAACTGAGTAAAGCCAACACGCGGCCAGCATGATCAACATTGCGGCGAGCATTGGCGGCGCGATACTCGGTTTGCCGAGAATGCGAATCGTTGCGCCCTGGTGCAGAGTGTTCCACCACTGCACCGAGAAATAGATAATCGGAACATTGATCACACCGACCAGCGCGAGTACCGCAGCCGCACGATCCGCCCGGCGGGGATCGTCGATCGCAGCCTGAAGTGAAATGAACCCCGCGTAGAGAAACAACAGGATCAGTGTCGACGTCATACGCGCGTCCCACACCCACCACGTGCCCCACGTTGGTTTACCCCAAAACGCGCCGGTGACGAGTGACAACAGCGTGAACATCGCTCCAGTGACTGCGATTGCCGAAGCCATCATTGACGAGAGACGGGCGTTGAATGCCCAGCCTATACCGGCGTAGATCGCCATCAAGACGTAAAGAAACATTCCCATCCACGCAGCCGGAACATGAATAAACATAATCCGGTAAGCGTCGCCTTGCTGAAAATCCGTCGGCGCGATGAAGAAACCCACGTACAGACCGGCGACGAAAAGAATGGCCGCAGGAATCGCGAACCACGGAATCATCTTGCCCGCCACTGGATAGAACGCCGCTGGTGATGCGTATTTGTAGATGTTCATTGTGCTATTCCAAAGAGATGCGTAGCGCTGCCGCTGTCGCCCACGGAGCGAACAACAACGACACAATCGCGAACGCGCCCAGCAAATAAAGATGCGGCGACGAGCTCGTGCCTATGATGCTAGCCTCAACCGCGCCCGCTCCAAAGATCAACGCCGGTATGTAAAGCGGCAAAATTAAAATCGAGATCAAAACGCCGCCGCCGCGTAATCCCAACGTCAATGCCGCGCCAACAGAACCAATCAAACTCAACACCGGCGTGCCCACCAGCAAACTCACAAACAAAACCCACAACGTCT